>CAMQZX010000088.1 GCA_947039785.1 uncultured Lachnospiraceae bacterium
ATATTAAAATAACCAATGCACTATTAATTCAAATAAAGTGCATTGGCTATTTATTATCTCTTATGTCTCTAAGAATCTCAAAAATATCCTTATCGGACTTTTCCACGTCCTCTACAAATATTTTGTTAATGAACTCCTGATATTGGTCATCGCGGATTATATTCTGATGTTGCTTTATCAGTTCTATAAACAAATTACAAAAACCATGCTTTAAAACAATAAAGGTAATTTCATAAAATTCATCAGCATTAATACTGTCCTGGCTTATTATCATTTGATATGCCTCGTTGTCTATTCTACTTAATTCTATCAATTCATTTAACCAGAGCAATGCTTCCTTCATCAAGTAATTCGATAACAGCATAATTCTTGTTGTCGAGCAAACTTACTCCCGACTCCTCCTTTCAAATGCCTAAACTCGCAAACTGGTATAAAATAATTATATAGCTTTACACCCTTGCTGACAATCCCCAAAATATAGCTATTGCATAACGTGTTTTTGATGTTAGCATAAATACAGATAACTAGGGCATACCTATTAGTCGCTCATTTTCAAATGGCAAAAGCGGCCGAAAACGTAGAACCGATAACAGTGAGAAATAAACTCACAAGTTGTCGGTTCTACGTTCTCAGGTGCTTAGGCAGTAATATTTAGTCCACATATATAGTTTTATTCACTAATTTGGAAGTAATTAACCTGCATTTCTCATACGCAACCTATTAATTTCGTCCTGAAATTTAAAAACGACTTCAATATTATGGTCCTTATCTACCAACACTTTTTCAATGAAGGCATCAGCCAACTCCGGAGACAACGCCTCCTCATTTTTGAATTCATCGACCAATCGGGCAAAATCTGAATAGAATATGGTATTTGCCTCATCATATCTTTGCATCCCTTCTTCCACGTTTTTAATTCTCGCCTCCAGAGGAGCAATCTGTTGCGATAATTCCTGCTTTTTCATTAAATACTCTTCTCTGCTAACGTCTCCTGCTTTGAATTCCCCGTATAGATTCATTTTCTTCAACCTTATTTCTTCAACTCTCTCTTGCAAGCGTTCCACGGCTGTTTGAGAATCTGCTATATTACAATTCAAAAACTTTGTAATTCTGTTTTTACTTTCGATAAATAATCTCATATTGAATTTTATAGCCTCCAACACAGCCTTTTCTAACTCCGCCGTTTTAATAGGCGTGAAAACACAATCCGACAATGGATTTTCACGCTTTTCCAAGCAAATATATAGATCACATATTTCACTTTGCCTCCTCCTGCTCAACGCTCTGCCACAATATGCACAACAAACATTTTTATATAATGCCGATATTCTATGCGGCCGCCTATTTTTATCGCTTCTTTTTGAGGCTCTTTCATCAAGCCAATCATTTACCCGGTCAAACTGTTCTTTCTTGAAAATGCCCTGCTGTCTATCTGGAACCAAAATTTGATTCGCCTTATTCACTGCCCGCGTTCCTTTTGTCCCCAACACACAAGCCTCTTCCTTATGACGTACTGAATATCCCAAATAAGCTTTATTCCTTGCAATCTTTTTCAGTGTTGTCTTATTCCAGATAGAACTGGTCTTACATAATTTGGCATTGTATTTTTTAGCCAAATAAACGCTCGGCGGATCAATTCCTTTTTCAGCCAGGAACTTAATTATAAACTTATAAGTTTTTTTCTGGTCTAATAGATCCATAATTATTTGTAGTACATATGCCGCCTCCCAATCCACCTCATATTCACGGTCAGCTGTATACCGATATCCATAAAGAGGTACTGGGCCGTTATGCTTTCCTTGAAGAGCCTCCTCCATCTTAATTCTCTTCTGGGTGGTAGACGCCTGAATTGGAACTAACCCATTAATCAAATTCTTGAATTTGGCTTCAAAATCTATACCGTATTGATAATCTTTGCTGTCATAATCATCATTAATCGCAATATAGCGTACTTCCAAAAAAGGAAATATCTTTTCTAAATAATTGACGGTATCTATGGTGTCCCTGCCAAGTCTGGAGAAATCCTTCGTTGCTATTACGATCATATTTCCATATAAAGAACGGACTCTGCTCATCATATTCTGAAAATTAGGCCGGTTAAAATTACTGCCAGTGTAGCCATCATCAATAAATTCTTCTACTTGATAATCATGAAATTCACTGTGTTCATCCTTGAATCGGTTAAGCAATCTTCTTTGGTTTGTAATGCTGCAGCTTTCATCGTCTCCATCTTCCCTGGAAAGACGTTCATAAAAAAACAGAAATTTTTTCTTCATCCTCACACCGCCTTTGCAATCAAATCCATGCTGAATATATCTTCAAATTTGAAGATAACTTCCATGGAGGTTTTGTCTATAATTTTGATTTCCGAAATCAATTCATCAATAATCTCCGCTGTCACGCAGAGATTTCCCTGCTTGTCCATCAATGCAGAAAGCCATTTGTTCTTTAAAGAATATCTCCTGACCATATCATTTGACTCTATAATCAAACTCCCTTTTAGCGCCCTCAGTTCATCAACCTTCTCCATATTCTGCCTTTTAAATTCTATGTACTCTCTTTTATCCAGAATCTGGTCCACATAATCTTCGTATAATTGTTGCTGCCTCACTAAAAGGCTCTGGATTTCCCGGTCAATGTCAGCAATCTGATTCTGGTATTCCCGTTTCAATTTAGTTATAAAAGAGTCCTTTTTATATGCTTTTTTCTCCTTCATTGCTATACTGACCCACTTATCTAAGAGGACCGTAACAGCTTTTAATACTGCTTTTTCATTGATAAATTTGTTCTTGCAATGATTAGGTGCTACATCATGTCCAGGACAATGATATTCAATACCGATCCCCTGCTTTGTATGATACCTGCTTTGTGACATATGCCTTCCGCAAACTCCACATACGAGCTTCCCTGCGAATAATCCATATCTCTTATCAATTTCTCTGGTAAAGCTATTCACCCAGATTTTCTGTGCGTTCTTTTGGGCCCTGTCATAAATTGCCTGCTTTATGATACGGGGTAGAGCATCCTCTTCTATATTCCATTCCTGCCGCGGCACTTTTTTTAATTTTTTTCCTTTATAATAGCTTTGTTCTGTTTTATGGGTAACCAAACAGCCAATATAAACGGGGTTCTGAATGATACTAGAAATGAAATTGCCCAGCCACAGATACTTTTCCGGGTTCTTTTCTACCTTTTCTGCTTTTCCATGTTTTATCAAGTGATAGGCTTTCGGTGAGGGAATATTCTCCCTATTCAATATTTGGGCAATCTTATAGTATGAATATCCTTCCAGCACAAACATGTTAAATATACGGACAACAACAGAGGCAGCTTCCGGGTCAATCACGAGTATTTTACTATTGGCTTTTGAACGCTCAAATCCATATGGCGGCCTCGCTCCCCAGAACTCCCCATTACCTCTGGCCAGTTCATGGGCCTGGGTAAGTTTTTTGGAAGAGATACGGGCGTAATATTCATTTGCCAGATGTTTAATCACATAAACCATTCGTTCTTTGCTGCATTGTGGATCTGCACTGTCATATCCATCATCTATGCTGATGAAACGAACATCTAATTCCGGGAATACTACATCTAACAGCTCCAGCGCTTCCAAATAGTTTCTTCCAAATCTGCTAAAATCCTTAACGATTACAGCATTGATTTTTCCAGACTTAATATCTTTAAGCAGTTCAGAAAAGCCCGGACGATTAAATGTAGTGCCCGAAACACCATTATCGCAGTATTCACCGGTCAGAATACTTCCTGACAGATTCCTGCTTATAAATTCCCTGTTTCTCTGCAGCTGATGACTGATGGAATCATCGTTTTTAATTTTATTGCTTCTAACCGATAAGCGTGCATAAGATCCAAATCTGTATTCTCTAAGTGAGAAAATAACTTGTTCTTCAACCAGATTCCTTCTGCTTTTTCTAGCCACACATGACACCGCCTTCCCCTATGCTTTCCAGGAATGTTTCCATTTTCTGGTTAGGTAATTCTGTACAAATCTGTCTGATTTTTGCTATGACCTTTCTAAATTCATCTTCAAACCAAAACGTAATTTCCAGATTTCCCTTTTCGGAGACTTGAATACTCTTTATACAACTAACTACCAGCCTCCGGTCAAGTTCCTTCACCTGACCGAATTGCAAAAAATGATCAATCCATGCATTCTTGCCGCAGATATTCCGAAATATATTATCATTTTCTCCCTTTTGCTGCTCAATCAGCTTTTCCAGTTCAGTACAACGGCTTGAATACTGTTTTTTCAGCTGAAGGTATTCCTCTCTTGTCAGCAGCTCGTCCTGATAGTCACCGTATAATGAGGCAGCTAACTTCATATTCCTCTGGTAATCCTTTTTTAACATTTCCATTCGAGAGCTTTCCTTCTGTACCCTGCGGTCCGAAAATGGTATTGTATCAACATATGACAAGATTGATTTTAAATCAGTAAGAACAGAAATATGGTATTGTATCAGCAGAAGAATGTTTTTTTTCAACTTTGATTCTGAAACCCTGTGAGGCGAACATGTCCTGCTATTCTCCCTGTTGGTAGAGCACACATAATATCCATATTCCTTACCACCTGCTTTCGTGGATTTGCGTACAAGTGATTGATGGCAGTCTATACATTCCAGTAGCCCAGAAAAAAGGTATACGGTTTCCTGACCAGGTGCTGTCCGCGTATCACGCTCTAACAAGTGATTGATAATCATAAAATCAATCCAGCTCACAAGGGGAGGCATTGCCCCCTCTACGACAGCCCACTCCTCTTCGCTTTTGTAGATTATTTTCTTTACTTTAAAGTTCGGAGTAGTGGTTTTTCCTTGTATCAGTATTCCCAGGTAAGCGGTATTATTAAGAATTCTTCCTACAGCTACGGCAGTCCAATGGCTACGTTCATATTTTTTAAATGTTGTCCTGTACCGGACCCCCTGTGATACTTTATAGTCTGCCGGCGGCAAAATACCAAGGCTGTCAAGCCGTGTTGCGATGGCGTCCTGACTTAAACCACAGAGTTTCCAGCGAAAGATATCCCGCACCACCTCCGATGCGATAGGGTCAAGAATCAACCTGTGATGATCCTTTGGATCTTTTTGATAGCCATAATACGCGTATGCCCCGACAAAAAGTCCCTGCTCACGCATAGCCTTTAATGTGTTTCGGATACTGATACTTGTATTTGCCGGATAGCTTTCATTTAACAGACTTTTAATGGGTAATGTTAGAAAATCCTCTTTGCAGGATTCGGCTTCACTGTCATAGTTATCATCAATCGCAATAAAACGGACGCCCCACTCCGGGAATCTACGCTGTACATACCGCAATACTTCCGTAAAATCTCTGCCCAAACGACTCAGATCTTTTACAATAATACAGTCAATCTCCCCACTTTTAATCAGATTCAGGATTTTCTTGAAACCGGGGCGATTGAAGTTTGTACCAGTATACCCATCATCGACTGCTTCACCGATGATTTGGATTTCCTGTTGTCCGCCACAATAACGCTGTACTATGACTCTTTGATTTTTAATGCTGTCGCTTTCAATCTGATCGCCATCCTCCACGGATAAGCGCAGATAAGCATAAGCACGATAGATATGATTTTTACGCATAAAAACAGCTCCTAACCACTTATTAGTTAGCGCATGAACCCTGGGTCATACATCAAATAAGTAGCAGGAACCTGCTTAAATGTTTAGTTCTATTCCGCTTTTATTTTACCATGATTCATTCCAGTTGTCCACACCTATCTAACCATTTATCACCTTCTTTTTTCTCTTTTGCGAATCTCAATCAACACTCTGCTTTTTCTATCAAATTTTCAATTATGTCGGATAAGGTTCTGCCCGTACTTGAATAAGATACCTTTATCTTCATGTCCCCCACGCGGAACAGGTAGGGATTTACTCCCTCGTCCAGTATTTTTCTAATTCTCTTCTCACATGGTAAAGAGGTATCTATTTTTACACTATTCAAATCCACCAGCGTATCAATATCAACCTCATCCAACTTTATCTGTTGGAAAGCATCCAGCTCTTCAATCGTAAGCATTTCTCTATACCTCCCGGGACAATGATTTTCTTTACATCTTCTTAACGATACTTCACAAACGCCAAAAGTGTCATACTCAATACAGACATTATGAAATGGTTGTATCTATCATCTCCCGGTTCCATCACGAAGGGTAAATCCGGCTTTATTCATGTTTTCTTTAATACAAGCAGCAGTCTCCAGTAAAAAACTCGCTTCTCTCCCTGAACAGCCTTTTATGATATTTATAAAGGCCAATATGTACTGTTCCTTCGTGTCACCGATATCTGAAGATTCTATCAATACAGGGTATACGTTCAATGCCTCCAATACATTCAAGTAGGATTCCATACTTAAATTTCTCAAACCGTTTTCAACTTTACTCATATGATTTGCAGACACCCCTGCCCGTTCTGCAAGCTTCTCTATTGTATATCCTCTTTCTTCTCTTAAAGTACGAATGTTTTGAGCAATATTAAAATTGTTAACCATCTTCGTACCATACTCCTTTTTAAGTTTGAATGTATTTTACATGATGATTTCCTGTTTGAGAACGGACTGTAAAGACCAATATCATCCAATTCTAGCGTATAATTTGCCATTTCAGATTTTCCGACATAAATCCAGAAAAAAAGAACTGCCTGTAGATGGCAGCTCTCTTACAAAACATATTCTATTTTCAACTAATGCAGTAAAATTATACTCACGCAACTTTATCATCATCGTCATTATTTGAAAGGGCTATTTTGCTTAAACTGCCTTTCATCGACTCAATTGTGTCTAAGTAAAACTGAAGTTCCGGCTCCGGGCATTCCTTTAAGATACATAAGAAACGTAACAATAGTTCTATACTCCTTTCCGTCCCATCTGCTTCAGATACCAAAACAGGAACAACCTTTAAGGCTTCCAATATTTTTATATATGTTTTCATACCGATTGTCCTGGTTCCAGATTCTACCTTACTCAGATGGCTATGTGATATTCCGGCCAATTCGGCCAGGGTTTCCTGGGTCAGACCTCTTTCTTCGCGTGCCCTTCTAATGTTCTCTGTTATTGAACAAGTATAATCCTTCATATGTTTGTCTCCTGTTTACCGTTTATCAAGTGTCCCCATACTACGATTTTACATCGCAATACACGATCCAAGTTATTACCTATCATTTTTTCACTTTCATCATTGGTAATGGCAAAATATCATCAGATTAAACTTTGCGGCTTCCACCCTCTCTTTCCAACCTTAAAGATTATATCAATACAACAGCATCTTAAAAAATAGCAATAAAGTTCCTGCCACTGCGAACAGAAGTCAGATTTACCCTCGTAATCCCATACACATTGATTTTAAATGCTGCTATCACGCCACCGGCAGCTCTCTATAATCAGCGCTACTCCTCTCACTCAACGGTTTACCATAAAAATATGTGCTATTATAGGGCATATCTTTTTCTATGTCAACATTTTTTAAATTAATAGACATTTTTTTCTCGATTTCTCAAACTATATCCCCATAGAAAAACAAGAGACATATCAAAAAACAGAGATGCCTCTTGTCCAACTTTAACTTTCTGTTTCCATCTTTTCTAAGTTTAAGTAAGCGTCCAAAATACAAAGCATCACTCGCTTTTTTTCTGGCGTTAATTGATATATACGTTCCAGCAATTCCTTATCAGCATTATCCTCCGTATATCCAAACAGATAATTGGGGGATGTACCTAAAACATCACATATAATGAATAAAAGCGAAACACTGGGAAGCTTATTACCAGCTTCCAACTGCCTGATATATCCATGGTTTACATGACACCTTTCAGCCAATTCCTGGTATGACAATTTACATTCTTTTCTTTTACCTCTCAACTTAGCACCGAACTCTTTTTGGTTCACGTCACACCTCACCATCTATATGCATACTTCCATCAGCTACTTTTGTTATCTTATAGTATAATTCTACTTTTCCGTTCGCAACAGTCCACCAAAATATGACACATGTTATCTCTTAGTTTCATTGTAGATAAAAAAATTGTCTATTTCAGGGAACATTTGTCGATTAGTTTTACTAGACATCCATGGGAACAGATGTTATCTTATAGATACAATAATAAACTTTAAGATAACTTTTGGAGGAAAATACCATGAGGCTAGCTTCAAAATTTTTAACAACACTAGAAGGTAATTTCGATTCTTCCCAGGTCGAGAAGGCATTCTTTGAAACAAATCAACTTTTTCTATCGCAATGTGATGTAAGTGATGAAGATATCTCTGATTTACTGGACGTTTGCAAAGAATTCTTACCTTTATCCTATCTTACTGAAGACAAACAGTATGAGCAACTTTGGGCCCGGCTTGAACCTGCATACTATCAGCATATAAAAGAATGGGAACAATTCACCCCGGCTATAGCGCGCCATCCAAAAAAGCGTAAGTTAAAACGGCGCTGTATTGCTTCTCTTGTTAGTATTCTTTTTATTATTACTTTTGTATTGCTTATTATACACCGTCCAGTTTCCAAATCCGAATGCTGGATTTGTTCAGGTAAACTCCAATCGTATATCTCGTATGAGTCTGCATTTGGTGTAATAAACTTAAACTCACGATCCGTTAGTACCATTCCAAACGGAAACTGGGAGGAAGATCATAGTGTCACAATCAACTCTTCCGAGAATGGAACTATAATCATAACCTCACCCATTACCTCCAAGAGTTATCGTGCAGATATATATATGCAGGCTGACTCTCAGCCAGACGAATCTCTTATATCAAAATATCTATGCACGGATTGTGTAAAGATATGCAGTGAGAACAAATACGATCTACTTCTCATGGACGCATCAGGTACTCCTTTTCCTATATCTGATAGTCTGGATCTTGCTTTACCACCATATACAGTTACTGCGTCTTCCAAAAGTACAGAAGGTATCAGCATTACCTTTGAGAAAACGAAATAGAATACGAACTTTTTACATAAGATACATACACAAAAGAAAACGCCACATGAACATAGTGAAGTGTTCATGCGGCGTTTGCAAAAGCAATAATTTACATCATTTTGTCCGGACAACCACTGCCTGTACCTCCTCACCCTTTTTCTTTTCTTCATAAGTTATATAAGCGTCCAGCATACATATCATTGCGTTTTTTTGTTCCGGACTAAGCTTATACAGGCAATTTAATAGTTGCTTATCATCTCCATCTTCCGCATATTCCAAGAGGTAATTGGGGGACGTTTCCAGCTCATCACACAGGCTCAATAACAATGGCATACTGGGAACCTTTTTACCGCTTTCCAATTGCCGGATATAGCCGTCATGTACATGACATAAATCAGCCAATTGCTGGCTTGTTAATCCACACTGTTTACGTTTTTCTCTGATTTTCCTACCTAATCTTTTGGTATTCATTTAATCCCACCATTCACTAATAGTTACATTTGTTATAATCCAGTATACATTCCGATTTTCCAAATATACAGACCACCAATTTATTACATCTATTAACTTTCGGTTATACGCAGTAATAAAAGAACAATCTGAAAGGAGCACAGCCATATAATCGCTGTGCCCCTTTCAGATTGTCCTTTATGTTTTAGCACTGGGCCAGTAGCACAAACTATCAGCACTGTTTTCAGCGGATTTAATTGTTACATTCCGCTGCCTGCCCAAAATTCCACATATCTGTATGCATTACTGTCTATTATGGTTCCATAATCTCCCAGTGTATAACCATAGAGACGCAGGGCACATGTCCTTCTGGCGTCTATCAGGTCATAATTGTAACTATTTGCAGAAAAAGGGGGTTTTGAATTAACGCCTGCAAGATAGCTGGTATATACTTGATTAATTCCGCTATACGCCCAATATCCCGCATTATTTGTAACAGTTGCATTCAGATGAACGGTTGCTCCTGCAACTTTTTTTTCTCTATCTACTGTATATGTGCTCCGTAAACCTGCCGGCATCTCTGTTGAACAAATTCCACTGCCGCTTTCTTCTATGATCTCATTATGCAAGTCCCTGATTCGTGCATCCGCCTCTTTCTTTGCTCTGTCATTCTCAATTATTTCCGCCCGCAAAGTCTTCTCAAACTCTTCTGGTGTCACGTTTATTTCATCAGCATCATTTAATGCTGATACACCATCCTCCGGTGTTAAAAACCTAACATCAGTAGAATATTCCCTATTCAGCTTATCAAGCACTTCCTGATATGGGTTCACGTTCTGTTGCTCTGCTGCCATAACCGGCAAGGAAAAAGAAAATACTGCCAGCATTGACAAAATAATTAGACTTCCTCTCTTCAATTTATTCATAGCTTTCTCCTTTTGCGCTATTGATATATGTTTACATGCTACTATATTCGGTACAACTGCTACAAACGTTACTTTTCTCTACATGGTGCATCCATAATGCGTATATGAATACGTCCATCCGCTGTTCATCTTTAATATAGTATTACAGCATTTACACCAAGTAGCATTTGCCGTATAAACATCACATCTCGTTCCTGTATGTACATGTTGCCAGACAGTATCTGTTACATGATTGCACGGTATATGAGTGCAGCCAGCTCTGCTTTTTGCATCAATATTGATTAAGTTCCCGTTGCCATCATAAATATTCCCTTCCTGCTCCTGTTGAAGTTCTGTCTTATTTGCCACGGTTGTCTCTGCCGCTAATACCTGCATTGACCCCATTATTAAAAGACAGAACACTAATAAAAATGCTCCAATTCTTTTTTTATACATAGTTACGCTCCTTTCTAAGTTATATGTTATTTGCAGCAATTATACCCAATAATCAATCGAACCTAACACTACACTCGTTTCCCTTAACCCGGAATTCAATATGAAGTTTTTCTTCGAGCACATTATCTGGATTATATATATATATATCAAATTTACACAGTCTCACTTCACCATTAAATATTTGAGGTTCCATCCGCTCTGTATCCCGGTTATAAATATTACCTGCAGTCTGTATATCCGGAATCCAATATATGTTATTTTCTTCCTGATAAATGGTAAATAGGGGCTGGTTTTCCTCTGCAGGTACGCATTTAAAGGCATATTTATCCGGCAACGTAACTTCGAAAATATACCCCCTCCCCACAGGCGTATTCTGTAGTTGCAGCAGAACTTCTTTCTTGCTGTCTAACAGGACTGGACCAGATGTCCCGTCAGACATTGCCGCATAAACTGTCAATTCAAAATTATTTTCTTTGTTAGTTAATGGTATTATTAATAACAAAGCCATTACAATGATGCCGCAAATGGATACCTTCATGGTTTTTTTAACCATCATTATTCTTTTATTTCTCTGATCCCATTTATCCTTGCAGCCTTTAAGAATTCTGATCCTGGTATCACTTGAGATGCTGATGCCTTCCACAACTTCTTTAATTCTTTTTTCGTCCACTCGTTATTCCTCTCCTAATTCTTTTTTTAACAAATTTCGTCCTCGTTCTAATCTCTTTTTTACCGTAGATTCTGTAAGTCTTAAAATTTTACCGACCTCCTTGCAGCTATATCCTTCGATATAGTACAATAATACAACCTCTTTATATTTATCAGGTAAGCCTACCAGACTGGTAATAAGCACCTCGTCTTCTTTTTGATGGCCACTTATTTCTATTGAATCTATATCTATTGCTGGATGCAAACTGTGAAAACGTATTTTATTTTTACAAACATTTATGCATACTTTTAAAACCCAGGCTTTTTCGTGTTCCCGTTCACGAAAAACAGGTGCCTTTGTCATATACTTGATAAATGTGTCCTGAACCGCATCTTCTGCATCGTATTCATTTTTAAGCATTATTAGGGCCACCCTATATAACTTATCCCAATAAGTTTCAAAGGCAGTTTCAATTTGTTTTACATCCACCAGTATTTCTCCATCTCTTCTCTTGTCAAATTATCTACCTTTACTTATAACACACATCAGATTATTAAATGGTGACATTTAAAGTTAATAATTTACAATAAAAATGGTGGGGACGCCAATACGGACCGTCCCCACCATTTTTTATAAAATCAACTATTCCTCTGTAACACCGCTGATATCTTGAATCGCCTTTATCGCATCTTCAACAGATACGCCGGATTCCTCAACCACCTGCAGAAAAAGAGCTTTTTCCTCTTCCTTTAATTGTGCCAGGCGCTCCTCACATTTTGCCTGTTCAGCCTTATTGGCTACGATTTTCTGTGCAAGCGTTTTTCTACCTCTTCCTGCCATTTATATATCCTCCTCACATATTTTGTGAAAAGTATACCATTTTCTATTATCCATGTCTACCTTCAATCTCACGCGTCAGCAATTCTCTGGAATTTCTGGGACATACATGCCCTTCTTCTCACAGACTGTTAAAGTGGAAAGACAATAAAATCCACTGCAACTTTCGTTCAGTTTCTTACTATACTATTATCTATCGTACTTTATCTTGTTTTTGATACATAGGCATCAAAGCTTCCTTTACCAATCTTCTATAATTATCCACTTCTTGATGAGTTGCCCCTCCCATAGTAAACCGCGCCTGTTCTATCCCATAAACACTTCGTGTAGCCATTCGGTAAAAATACATGCTATCCAAAGTAGCCCCCAACAAATTCATTTCCATAATATCCCCATCCCGCATACTGCTTTTTCGGAATGTTGCCTGGCTCATATCCATTTTTTCTATTGAAAGCCCGGTGAACAAAGTTCCATATACCGTTGCTCCATGCAGACTCAATTCATCCGTTCTGATATTTACAAACACTCCGTCAGAAACCACACACTCATTGAGGATAAGTGTTTCCACAGCAATATCTTTAAACCTGCATTCGGAAAATCGTGTATTTCTTATTTCTATATTTTCTGGCAGCTTTGTTATCACTACCCCATCCACATAAACGTCAGATAGACAACCTTCTGGGAATCCCTCCTGTATCAGTGCCTCATATCTGGTTTGATTGATTACTTTTTTGTTATCCACCACTTATTCCTCCATATTCCATCTTCTTATTCTAAATCATTTCTGCGCATTATCGGATTTTCTTTTCTCCTGGCCGGATAATATCTGGAATCTGTAGTTTTAATCGCTCCGCAAACTCCATTGCGCTAACAAACTCCGTCTTTTCATAGTCTACAAGTTTTTCTGGCAGATTATAAATTTCTGTATCAGCATAATAATATAATCCCCGCAAGGTTCCAGTATCATATCCGAAATCCTCCGGCTTATATTCCGCCATACTTTGCAGACAATTCAATGGCCAGCATTCAACCTTTTCATCCTCATCATCTGCAAAAATATAGTCTTTGCCGTCCTGATCAAGCCGCAGAAAATAGATTATATCCTCTGATAAGGCAGAGATAATAAGAGAGTGGCAGCCATCATCCTCAAAACCATAAATTTCTCCTGATATCATCTTATTTATCGAGATATCCTCTATCAATTCCATTTGTTGGACAATATTCTGGATAGTCTTTAGCATTTCGTAATCTTCAGATATAGATTTTGAAAATATCTCACCCAATTCCGCACTACCAAGGTCGTTTCCAATTATTTTTCCATTGTAATCAATGTTGCCTGCGTTTGGTTCTTCAATTGCACCGCCAGATTTCCGGTAAGGCAGAGTATAAAACCAGCGCCCTTCTTTTATGGTTTCTCCATATATGACTGCACCAGCAAATTCGTGTTCAAATGACACCGCCACTTCCCGGCATCTTCCTTTCAATGTCCAGCCTACATGTTCCATGTTTATTTCTATGCTCACCACCTCCTATTGATAGATTAATGTCTGTTCTTCGACCTGAATATCACGATCTGTCTGGATAACCTCACACGCCCGTCCTTCAATCTCTTCCCAGCTCAACCCGGTAAAATTATGAATGCAGGTAATTAGGGAACTTCCCTGTTCCATGTACAGATACTCCTTTGTACCGGCATCAAAAAACATATAAAAATCAAAATCCGGTTCAAAGCTGTCGTCCTCATCATCTTCATATTTTTCATACCAGACACCGCTATGTATTTGCAAGCCAAGTTCCTGGATAACCAAGTGTTTTTTGTCCAGCCAGACCTGATGTTCCTCATCCGTTTCAAAAAGGAAGTTCTCGCCATCCCATTCTTCCTCTTCCAATTCCTCCAGACGGCCTATTGTAGTATTGATTTTCTTCTCCATAAGTCACCTCGCTTTTTCCTTTGCAGAGCGCAGTTTTTCCCTATTCTGCTCAAACTGGCTCATAATATCTCCCTGCAGCCTGTCATGAAAATCCTTTGTCACTGGATAGCAGATATCCTGATATTCCGCCTTTCCTTCAACCATGCGTCGCTGGGAAGGCATAGCCACAAAGTTATTTCCTGCAAAGGATCGTTTGACAGAAATCTGATTAACTACAAATACATCACCAATCACAAGTCTGGCATATGCCTTAGTGGTATTGGACAAATCTCTGTTGTTTACTACCTGAACATAATAGTCAAAATCTTCCTCCCCATAAGTGAGGTCAACTTCGTTTTTCCCTCCCATACGTTCCTGGTACGCCTCCAGAATTTCTCCCCTTAATGCGGTACTGAAATCCGTAGTTTTTGGAAAAAACACATCACTGTATATCGGCTTATTCTGTTCATCTTTTTCCCCCGTTGGATACTGCGGCATACTCACATAAAGATTCCCTGATCTTCCCTCCCTGATAGTGATACCGGTTACTTTAAATCTGTCACCGAACGTTACCGCAGCAAATGCCCTCAGTTTTTTATCTTTCTCTGTTGATACCTCATAAATATTTACTGTATATTTCATAATTTAGTCTCCTTCCTGTCTCTTATACACATCTGACGCTGCCGACGAAGCTAGAAGTGTA
>CAMQZX010000089.1 GCA_947039785.1 uncultured Lachnospiraceae bacterium
CTTGATAGTATAGATTGTTTAACTTTTCCTGTCCACACTTATATACTAACACCAACATACCGCTCAGTCCCAGACAGAAAAAGAATCTGAAGATGAGGACCTGAAGGAGACTGCTCCAATAGAGGAACCAAAACCAGTTTCCCAGAGTGAGCCGAAAGAGGAGGTATCCCTTTCGGATCCGGTTCATGAAACGGATCAAGAGCCTGAGTCTGGGAAAGAGGCGCAGAACCGGGCGGAGCAAAATGCTCCCGAACCAAAGCAGCCTACCGCAGGCAATGGACAGCCCACGCCGGAGCCAAAACAACCGGAACCACCCAAACCCACAGAACCACCGGCAGAGCCGAAGCAGGAAGAAACTCCTGTATCTGCTGTCGAACCGGAGTCTCCGAAAACCATCTATGATTATGCGTTTGATGTAGAAGCCATACGCTCAGAGCTTATTGCACTTGGGCAGTCCATGGGTCTGACACATATTACGGATGATGATGGGATTCCATGCACACCGGATACCTGTTCCTGGGCTTCTCCGGTAACAGCGTCCGAATCCTTTCAGGGCAATAACCTGAAACGGGCGCTTCAAAACTATGTGACCTCTATGCCGTCTACCATTGCTTCCTATGGAGGCACGCAGATTACCTGTTTTACCATTTATGTACGGGACAACGGAGGAGGAAGCTATACATTTTATTTTCTATACTAAGCATAAGCCTGGCTCCCTGTATGATACGGGGAGCTTTTTTGTGCCCAAAATTGAAAGGAAGGTAAACCTTAATGAAGAAGATCATCAAAGAAAAAGGCAAGCGCCTGCTTGCCGCATTTTTAAGTCTCCTGACCGTCATCGGCTTGATACCGACGACGGTTTTTGCTTTTACACCATCGGAGGGACAGACCGTATCCTCCTTTTATGGCGATTATTATGTCAGTGCGGACGGAAACTATTATTATTCCGCAAGTTCATACAGTTTTCTGGTATATGACAGCGATGGCAATACTTCCGTGCAAACCATCTCTGCCGGAAATGCCAGAAAAAAATACATGATTTCCAATGGTTCAGAGAGCCGATTTGTGTATTGTATTGAGTCTGGCATTAATTACGGTACATCTGATAATGGATATAGATCCCAGAGCGGAAAGAACAGCGCATATTTTCAGAACCTCCCTTACAGCGCCCAGTATGGTATTATGCTGACCAGCGTGTATGGATGGCAGCCGGGGAAAAGCTCTCCGGTGTCAGGTGCTAACGAGGATGACTATGCGGTGGCTACACAGGTTCTTCTGTGGGAATACCAGCAGCAGCTCAGAACCAGTCCGCAGGATCTGCACGCCAATTCGGCAGGTATCCGTGCGGACAACTACCTGCGTACCATTCAGGGCCGCCCGGCGGAGCAGTGCTATAACTGGATTTTAGGTCAGATGTCGCAGCATACGACCATTCCGAGCTTTGCATCGGGCAAAAGCAGTTCTGCACAGGTACATACGCTAAAGTATGACCCGGCAACCAAGAAATACTCCCTTACGCTCACAGATACCAATAATACGATGGCAGATCTTAAATTCAGCAGCAGTGATGGGATTACGGTAAGCCGTTCCGGAAACAAGTATACCTTCACCAGCAGCAAAATGATTACCAGCCCGGTATCCATCAGCGTGCAGAAGAATGTGCCTGGGGTGAAAAACGATATGTTGATCTGGGGCCGCGTTGGTTTCCAGACGATGATGTGCGGCGCCGATGATCCGGTGGTATTCTATATGAGGATTGATACGGAGACCTATGGTACCGGGCGCATCCGCAAGACCTCAGAAGACGGCGTGGTATCCGGAATCAGTTTCCATATTTCCGGTAATGGTGTGGACAAGACTGTAACCACAAAAGAAGACGGTACCGTGGATATCCAGCTGATGCCAGGGACTTATACAGTCACAGAGCAGTCGATAGACCGCTATCTGCCGCAGGATACTCAAAAAATCACTATTGCCAGCGGACAGACGTCAACGGTAACATTTAACAATAAGCTCAAACGCGGCTCTCTGGAGGTTATCAAATCTTCAGAAGATGATTTCGTGGAAGGCGTGACATTCCATTTATTTGGCACTTCCCTCGCAGGTTTGCCCGTAGATGAGTATGCCATAACAGATGCTTCCGGTGTGGCGAAATTTGAAAATGTCTTGATCAGCGGAAATGAACCTTACACTGTGGAAGAAGTCGATACGGCAATCCGTTATGTCGTACCAGACGATCAGACAGCGCCGATTCAGTGGAAACAGGTGACAAAGAGAAACTTCGAGAATATCCTGAAAAAATTCCGCGTTGAAGTGGTCAAAACGGACCGCGTAACCGGCTATGCTCAGGGCGATGCCAGTCTGGCAGGGGCGGTGTACGGTCTGTATCAGGGCGATGAGTTAATCGCTTCTTACACAACAGATGCCAATGGCTCCTTTATCAGTGATTATTTCATTTGTGATTCTAACTGGACGCTCCGTGAAATCAGTCCTTCTCCGGGATATCTTTTGGATGAGACCATTTATCCGATTCCGGCAGAACCTGGTAATTTTACGGTTGAACTGAACCAAATTCCGATGGATGTTACGGAACAGGTTATCATGGGTCGTATCCGCCTGATCAAACACATTGATTCAGAACTGGAGGATCCTGAAAGCACACCTGCAGCAAGAGAACAGGAAGCGGGTATGGTAATGCTTGCGGCCGTAAGCATGGGCGACCAGCCTGAAGAAGCCGTAGACGGCGCTGATGTCCAGACTGAGGAAACTGTAAGCGACAACGATGCCCAGACCGAGACAGAAAACACGGAACCTGAAGTAAGCGATGAAGAGGCTCAGGAACCTGAAGAATCCGGTACAGAAGAAAGTGCTGTCCCGGAAACTGAACCGGAAACAAATCCTTATGAGCCGGATCCGGTACCCATGGACGAAATCGAAGCCTCTGGAAATGAAGGTATAATCGAACAGCCTGAGAAAGGCGCCAAGTTCCAGATTTACCTTGCCAGCGCAGGCAGTTTTGAAAGTGCCCGCGAAGCAGAGCGAGACGAGCTGATTACCGATGCGGACGGGTTTGCCATCTCCAAAGATCTGCCTTATGGCCGATATGTTGTCCATCAGACCGAGGGCATGGAGGGACAGGCATTCATACCGGATTTCACGGTGTTTATCCGTTCTGATGAGCAGACATATTCCTATATCCTGAACAACCTGACCCAGTCCAGCTTTATCCGCGTGGAGAAGCATGATGCAGAAACCGGAAAAATTATTCCTGCAGCGGGAGTCGGTTTCCAGGTACGAGATCTGTCTACAGGAGAAATTATTTCTCAGACAGTGTATTATCCGACGCCTGTTACCATCGACACATTTTTTACCAATGATGAGGGCTGGCTGATGCTCCCCTGTGAGCTTTCCTACGGCCAGTATGAGCTGATTGAACAGGAAACCTGTTTTGGCTATGTTTTGGACAGTGAGCCGGTGCCTTTCACGGTAGACGGCACACAGGATGTGGTCGTGGTCGAAAAGCATAATATGTCTCAGAAAGGCATCATCCATATCACAAAGACCGGCGAGGTTTTTGCCACAGTTACAGAAACAGACGGTGTGGATAAGGATGGCGCAGAGATTATGTACCAGCCTGTTTATGAAATCCGTGGACTTGAAGGCGCAACCTATGAAATCCGTGCAGCGGAAGACATCTATACGCCAGACGGAACCCTAAGAGCCGCAAAAGGCGATGTAGTCGATACCATTACGACCGCCGGAAACGGAATTGCTTCCAGCAAGAAGCTCTATCTGGGGAAATATGAGATCCGTGAGACCGAGGCGCCTTTCGGTATGGTACTCAATCAGGAAAGCAAGCAGGTAGAGCTTGTATACGCCGGCCAGGAGATCGACGTAACAGAAGTTTCTTCGGGCTTCTACAATGAACGCCAGAAAGTCCAGATGAGTCTGGAGAAAATGCTTGAGGTGAACGAGGTCTTTGGCATTGGCAATAACAATGAACTTACCAATGTCACATTTGGCCTGTATGCGGCGGAGGACATTACCGCAGCAGATGGTGCTGTCATCCCGGCAGATGGCCTCATCGAGGTTGTCGGCATTGATGCGGACGGCAATGGCGTGGTCAAAACTGACCTTCCTTTTGGAAACTATTATCTGCGGGAGCATAGTACCGATGCCCACTACATTTTGAGTGATGAGAAGTATCCGGTCACATTCTCTTACGGCAGTCAAGAGGACGCTGTTATTACGGTGAAAGCCAATGATGGTGAAGCCATTGTCAATGAGCTGGTCTATGGTTCGGTATCCGGCAGAAAAATTGATGAAAATGGAGACGCACTGGGCGGCGCCAAGATTGGCCTGTTTGCACCTTCCGTTACAGAGTTTACGGAGGAGAATGCAATCGTTGTAACGACTTCTGCGGAGGATGGCACTTTCTCCTTCAGTGATATCCCATACGGAAAATGGATCGTCAGGGAGATTGAACAGCCGGAAGGTTTCGTGCTCTGCACAGAGCAGTTCCCGGTCGTAATCAACGAAGATGCCCAGGTAATTGAAGTGGAAATCACCAATGAGTTTATCCGCGGCAACCTGCATCTGACTAAGTTTGACAAGGACTATCCGGAGAACAAGCTCAGCGGTGCAGTATTTGAGGTATATCGTGATACCAACGGCAACAAAGAGCTTGATAAAGAGGATGAGCTGCTTGGTGTAATGGAAGAGACAGAGCCCGGTCAGTATGAGATGAAAGATCTCTTGTACGGCGGCGTGCTCATCAGAGAGAAGACAGCTCCGGATGGTTTCTACCTTGATGAAAATACCTATTATATCATGATTGATACCGATGGAAAGACCTATGAAGTTGAGAATGAGGCTGGTAAGGGCTTCTATAATCAGGCGTTCAGAGGTAACTTAAAGATTGTCAAGACTTCTTCCGATGGAAAAGTGGAGGGCTTCAGCTTCCGCATTGTCGGTGATAATTATGACAAGACGTTCCAGACGGATGCAAATGGTGAGATCTTCATCGAGAACCTGCGTGTAGGCAAGTACACCGTGACCGAAGTGGAGGACAGCGTCAGTGCAGGCTACAAGCGTCCGGATCCGGTAACAGTAGAACTGGTGAAGGATGAAACATTGACGGTGAATGTTCATAACGATAAAGTCACTGTGGATGTTCCGAAGACAGGCGATAACTTCAATCCGTGGATTTGGGTTGGCCTGATTGCCGCCAGCACCGCTGGACTTGGTGCGAGCATCTTCTGGGCCAAAAAACGCAAGAAGAAGGCAGCTAAGTAAGAATCTATGAAGCAGGAAGGAGCCGGGTAGAAATTCTCTGCCCGGTTTTCCTTTTCTCACATCCGTTGTTGCTATGAAATCAAAATTAAAAAAGTTTTGGAGGATAAATATTATGACTTAAATGTGAAAATACTAATAAGCGAAAGTGTTATTTTGAATTAACTTGACAAATCAAAATAACGGAGGTATAATAAGAGCGTTATTTTGACTTGGAGGTGTCCTTTATGGGAAGAGCGGGAGAATATGTCAAGAATTTAAGCGGAGAGGCAGAATATAAATCTTTTTGTCCGGCGCCACTTCCACCGTTATTGGAAATGGATGCGGATATGATTGCTGCTTTAATCGGAGCGACAAAAGCACTGGCTACACTGGACACTCTTTCTGCTAACATTCCCAATATGAGTCTTTTTATCTCCATGTATGTGCGTAAGGAGGCGTTGTTGTCCTCTCAGATCGAGGGTACACAGGCTACGCTGGAGGATGTACTGGATCCACTCATTGAACAGAATGCAAACCAGAATGTGTCGGATGTCATCAATTATATCAAGGCTACCGAATTTGCACTGAATCGGTTAGAAACTCTGCCGCTTTGCAATCGGCTGATTAAAGAGACTCACGCTGTTTTGATGGAAGGCGTCAGAGGCCAGGAAAAGAGTCCGGGCGAGTTCCGGATCTCTCAGAACTGGATCGGAGCGGCAGGAAGCACGCTGAAAAATGCGAGATATATTCCGCCGCGTCCAGAGGACATGCAAAAAGCAATGTCCGATCTGGAAAAGTACATCCATTCGGATGATACGCTGGATATCCTAATCCAAGCGGCTCTTCTTCATTATCAGTTTGAAACGATCCATCCATTTTTAGATGGAAACGGCCGTGTAGGAAGACTTCTGATTACTTTGTTTTTAATTGAGAAAAAAGCCTTGAAAACACCAGCTCTGTATATTTCCTATTTTCTGAAGAAAAACCGTATCGAATATTATGACCGTATGAGTGAAGTCAGAAACAAGGATAATTATGAGCAGTGGGTCAGGTTTTTCCTGCAGGCAGTGAAAGAATCTGCTGAGGATGCAACGGAGGCTATCCATAAGCTTTCCGCTCTGCATGACCGTAATTATGCGGCCATTAAGCAGATGGGGCGTGCAGCGCAGACAGCAGAAAGACTGTTTTCCTATCTGGAGAAAAACCCTATTATTGATATTAGGAAGACAGCAGATGAATTGGGACTCTCTTTTAGCACAGTATCCGCAGCAGTGGGCAGGTTTGTGAAAGAGGGAATCTTAATGCAGACCAACAACGCAAGCAGAAACAGGGTATTTGCTTATCAGGAATATCTGGATATTTTACGAAAAGACACTTAAAATTCATATGATTATCATGGGCTGTCCTTAAAGGGGCAGCCTTTTTTTAGGAGGAAATGACCATGAAGGTAAAATTGTTAAAAGGGGTTTTGACAGTCCTCTCTCTCATCTGTATCCTCTGTATTCCGGTTACGCCGATCTATGCGGAGCCGCAGGGGACAGATGGGACGGAAATGCAGGTCATAGAGCCTGAGAAACTGGAGATTCAGCTTGGTGCAGACTGGGCTGGCGTAGAGTTTCAGCTGAAAACGGATTCCGGGCTGTATCCCGGTACCATAGCCGTCGGAGAAGATGGTGTTCTGAGAATGGAACTGGGCGGCAGCAAATCTTATGTGCTGACTTGTATGAATTCATCCGTATCTGCCCCAGAAGCAACGCAGGCCCCTGCCACAACAGAGGAAGCGCAAAATGAGAGCAATGAGGGCCAGGAAAGCGATGGCTCAAATAGCGGGCAAGATACAGAGGGCACAGTTGCCGGTATCCCAATCCTTCATCTGGTACTGTTTGCAGGCGGCATGGTCTTGGCCGTCGGCAGCCTGGTCGCAATGCGGGTGATGAAAAAACGCAGAGAAAGTGATGCGGAATATGAGGATGAAGATGAATATGAGGATGATTAGTCCCAGACTGAGTCCGAAATACACGAAAAGCCCTAAAAGGAATATTTTATATAAAAAAGTAAAATAAATATTCCTATAAGGCTTGACATGCTAATTCTTATTTGTTATACTATAACCGTGGCAGGGGCTTGCGTTCAGGCTCTCGGTACGTTTGTGGTATAGCGTCAGACCTGATTCAAGGGAATCAGGGAACCGTTACGGATTCTGCGCATTGAGCGGATCCACAACAACGCAAGTCAATTGAATATTAAAGCCGGAAGGCTGCTTAAATACTTACAGAGTCAATTTGCTGGATGAGACATTGAAATTCCAGTGCCTTGGCTCTGTATGCTTTTTTGCAGACCTTCCGGCTTTTTCTTTTATCCAAACGGAGGTAAGACGATGAAAAAACAAAAAAAGAAAAGAAAGGGATTTCAGACAGGTTCCATGCGATGCCCTTATTGTGGCAGTCCGGTGATCTATAGAAGCGCTGATGGGATTTATCATGACAATAGTAAAAAAACAATGCTCTATGTGTGCAGTCACTATCCGGAGTGTGACGCTTATGTAAGAGTCCATGCCGGAACCAATATCCCGGTGGGAAGTCTGGCCAATCATGAGCTTCGCACACTCAGACGGACCGCACATCATTATTTTGACCAGCTGCACCAGTCTGGAATGATGAGCAAACAAGACGCCTATCAGTGGCTGGCAGATTTGATCTGCGCACCTTTATCGGAGGCGCATATTGGTTATCTGGGCGAGTATTACTGCAAGCAGGTCATTGAAGAGAGCCGCAGGCTGCTGGAGCGCCAGAAATCCGGAAAGAACAGGTGCCGATTTCGGGCATTAGAAGGGAGAGTGGCGGCTTCATGACACTGACTGAGAAAGAACGGGAAAAGATTGAAAAGAATATCGGTCTGGTACATAAGGTGATTCGGGATAAGCTGCAGCCGCCATATCAAGTGGGGATGTATTCCTACGAGGATCTTTTCCAGATCGGCTGCATTGGGCTTTGTAAAGCAGCGTCAACAGACAAAGGCGGGACGTTTTCGACCTATGCCTACCGGTTGATCTGGCACCAAATCTGTGATGCCATGATTTATGCAACCAGGCGGCAGACGAAGGAGACCACTTGTGATGTGACGCCGTACATTGCTGCAAAACAGGAAACCCCAGAGGAGCTGTTGGATTTCCGCATGGATATCAAACGGGCACTCGAACAGGCAAAGGCTGATGCACCGCCTTCCACCAAGAAAGGCATAGAAGCTATCTGCATGATGTCGAAGGGGTATACAAGCAGCGAAATTGGAGAAAAAATGGATGCTTCGGCAAAGCTTGTGTGTGCATGGGTATCCAAGGCACGGAAGTTTTTGAAGAGCCGGCCGGAGTTTGCACAGATTGCAGCGGCCTATCATTTGGAATGATGACGGGCAGAACATAAGGGATGCTGACAGCCTTGTTTGGTTTTCAGCATCCCGATTTTTTTATTTTGGAGGCAAATTATGAATATAAGAAAAAAGAATATCTGGATATGGCTGATTCCATTTCTTATTATGGCCCTTACGTTGATTTTATTCAAGGCAATATTTTTGTTGGGTTATGTGCCAACAGAGTCCATGGAACCGACGTTGAAAAAAGACAGTTATATCGTTGGAACTCGGATTTTCTCCAAACTTGAAATAGGCGATATCATTATTTTCCATCATGACGGGAAGCTTCTGGTGAAGCGCATTGCAGCGGAGGAGGGGGAACCGATAGAGCATAACGGGGTCAGTCTGACGGTACCGGAGGGGTGCTATTATGTTCTTGGAGACAATGCGGAGCATTCACTGGATTCGAGGTACTGGGAAGATCCGTTTGTGAAGAATGAAGAAATCGTGGCAAAATTGATTTCCTATTGAAGATGAGCGTAAATTCCATTCGTTAAAGTATCGCTGCGGGGTAATACCTGTTTTTTCAGTCATACTTGATAGATAGTTGCTTTATGACCGAAAAACAAGTGTAACCCCTCTTTTTAATTTGCATTTTTTTAAGTCTTGTTCTGGAATACTTTTTAAATTCCCGTTATCAATTAAGCGTAAATATTCAGCTTGTGATAAATGCAACTTTTCCCTTATTATTGCGGGCACTTTTACTGGAAATAGATATTTGCTTTTTATTTCAAGTTCCACATATTCGCTGGGGAGAAAGACTTCTCCAATAATTGAATATTGAGGGATATCGACTTCATCAACGCCGTTTCTGTAAAGAAAATCCATATCCATTGCATACTTTTCTACAAGTGAACGGCTACTATTTAGAAAGTCCTCTAATTGTAGCAAATTCAATGATTGGGGAGAAATATGGGAATATACTCTTGCGTTCCATGAAGTATCACAATTTAAGCAATTATATATAAGCCAAATATCTAAAGATCTCCGTCTAGCATTGACGCGAAATTTTTCAGAGCAGGAAAATCTTGACTTTTTGCCACATTTTTTGCAGTGCTTTGATACTAGAGGCAAAGAAAGATATTGTATCTCCCATAAAATTTTTTTCATATCACACCTCCATCTTTGTTTAGTTCATTAAAGAATGAGGTGGAATTTCACAATTCCTTTTCATAAAAGACCTCCTTTGCTTTGATAGATAAATTGTATCATCCCATCATTTCAAACCCAACCTAATGTTCTTTTATGAAAAGAATATAAGAGAAAGGCTGATACGGTCCATAAACCATATCAGCCTTTCTCTAATCATTATTCCTTAACTGCCCAATAATCCGTTGAATACTTTTCAAAGATAGATAATTTTTTTTTGCTAAAGTTTCCATATCCATCCCGGCAAGATAATCTGCATAAATATGTCTGTTTCTTTCTTGTAGTTCTTGACGGGTTGAGGTTGTTTCTCCCCAGCCCTTTTTGTTATTTTCTGCTCTGGGAATATATAGAAATTCCCCGTCAACATACTCTTGAACTTTTAGCAGTAAATCTTGTGGCAGAACGTGTGTTGCTTTCTTATAGCTCATTTTTGCGCTCCTAAATAATTGTTGTACAGGAACAGCAAAGACCATCTGCAACACGTATTCAAATTTAATGGTTGCGATAGCCTTGCTTACGCACCAATAACGATAGGACTAAGCATACACACAAGTCTCCTTTCCATGGTATCATTTTATATTTGCATTAAATTAAATATAGATTTTTGATTATCTTTTCATATCTTCTTATATGTCCGCAAGTTCTTATTTTATCGGCTTTGCGGACGTTTTTGTTGTCGAAAGATACTTGCTTATCTTTGCGTTTCTTCCCATATCTTCACTGTCAAACGTGGTAAATATCGTGGTACAACTTAGGCTATCATGCTTCTCAATTCTGCCTTGACGCTTTCCGCTGACGCATGGGCATACAGGTTCAGCGTGATACTGATGTTAGAGTGCCCCATGATGTATTGTAGGCTCTTAGGGTTCATGTTCCTGTTTGCCAGTCTTGTACAGAATGTATGACGCAGAATATGCGGTGTTATCTTTGGCAGGCTGTCCTCATGGCACTTGTTATACTTCTTTGTCAAATTGGAAAAGGTCGCTGTATAGTAAGCATTTGTCATAGGATAGCCTTTTCCATTCAGAAAGAGGAAACCGCTGTAACCGTCAATCTCTATCGGTTCGGATTTCTTCCTTTCTGCCATGATACGCTCAAATGCCTGTTTCACTTCCTCGCTCATGGGAACATCACGCACACCACTTTTTGTCTTTGGGGTTTCTATGTAGTAGCCAGTTTCCTTGTTATTAAGTAGCTGGTGGTTCACATGGATAACTTCATTTTGAAAGTCGATGTCCTGACTTGTCAATCCGCACAGCTCCGAGATACGAAGTCCCGTCTTTAACAGTATCACGATTGCGTCATAATGCTTTTTATATACCCTGTCTTTGCGTACAAAGGACAACAGCTTTTCTTCCTGTTCCTCTGTCAATGCCTGTCGTGGTTTTCTGTCGTCCTCTATGACTTCGTTCAGCTTAAAGTCAAAAGGGTTCTTTCTCACAAGGTCGTCCGCTATGGCAATGCGGAATGAAGCATTTAACGAGCGTTTATGATTGCTTATGGTCTGGTAGCCATAACCTTTCTCTTTCATGCGTAACGCCCATTCCTTAGCGTCTGAAAGGCGTATGCTGTCAATGCTCCTTGCTCCCAGTATATCTTCCTCTAATATCCTCACAAGCTGTTTTCTGCTCTGCTGTGTGCTTTTCTTCACGTTTGCCCTCTGTGCGTTCTGTTTGGCGTAAAGCTGGCAGAGCGTCATTTTTCCGCCTGTGGTGTCGATACCGTCCTGCAAGTCCCTTTGTATCTCCGCTTCCAGTTCCCTTAATGATTTCCCGTTCCTCTTTCCTTTGGGTACGGGGTCTGTGGGTACAAGTTTCCATGAGTACACATATCTTGTTTCTCCTTGTGCGTCCACATATTTATACAAGTATCTTCCGTCTGTTCGCTGGCTCTCTCCCGTCTTTAACAGGCGACCTTTATTGTCCCGTCTTTTTTCTGACATTGTTATCTGCTCCTTTCATAAGAAAGAGCCTCAATATGACTTATGATGATAATATCACATACAAGGCTCTTTTTCATTAGATTGTGTCTATTTTATCCAGCATTTTTTCAAACTGCTTTTTCTTGATGAGCAGGCGGTTTCCGTTCATCATATACCAGTTGCCGAACCTATCTTGCTGGGCAAGCTGTCTTATCTTGTTTTGACCGACTGAAAAATACTGGGACGCTTCTTCTACTGTCATGGCGTATTTCTCCCATACTGGGACTTGAATATCGTTCATCAAATGCCCCCTTTTACGTGCTTCGTATCATACTGGATATAGGGGATAAGGTCAGTACGGTCTATTCTCTGTAAGTGGGCGGTCAGCTTGCTGGAAAGGGCGGTGCTGTATCTTGCCTTATCCAGCATATTTTCTACACGTTCCAGTCCACCCAGTGCGTCATGTTCTTCCAAGAAGTAAAAGCTCTTGACCGCTGAAATCACGCCACCCTCTGTGAGCCATTGCTGTGTTTCTTCAAGGGTATTCTGCTGTTTAGGGGTGTGGAGCTTCAAGACTTCCACAGCCCCTAAAAAACGTTCCCAAAAGCGACACGTTTTCCACCTGCTCTTATTGCTTTCATTTTTATTGGGTGCGACAAAGCGTAGGTTGTCTGCCAGCAGTCCGAAAGCCAGTTCTCCCAGTTCTAACGGTCTGTCCTTGAACGTCATGGCAAAGGCATGAGCTTTGTCGTCACGCAGTTGCATTTCCGTTCGTTTCCAGCTCCCGACTTCATCAAGCGTCCTGTTGTACTTTGTGCAGACTTCCTTATCCTTGTCATAAAGGCGGTAGGACAAGCCCGATTTTCCAGCACCGATATAGACTGTCTTTGCGGTGTCGAAATCATCAAACTTGCTTTCGTCAAACTTATAACCCTCACTGTTTGAGATAAATTCCTCTTTTTCGCATTTCTTCTTTATCTGCTCTATGGTAAAGAATGGCTTTTCGTTCTTATCATCAATGGCAACATCAAGCCTTGTGAAATGGAAATTGCCTAGTCCGTATCGTCTTTCACATCGTCCGAACATATCTCCAAAAGTCAAGCCTTTATCTTCAAGGATACGGTAAATATCATCACAGCCCCTGCCTGTCATAACGAGATAACAGCCAAGTCCCTGTGGGTTGTCCTCTGTCTTTCTTGCATCACCCGATACATAAATATCCCCAATCTCCCAGCGTGTCTGATAGGTCTTGAATTTTACAGTAGCTGGATAGACATTGAAGATGTCCGTTGGCAAATGTAAAATGTACTTGATAACATCTTCAGCGGTTGCCGTTTCAAATACAATGCTGATGTAATCAATCTTAATGGATAAATTTTCGTGTGTTGCGATAGTGCATTTCTCCTTTCGTTCTTCCCGATTTTTTGCGGGGTAAAAATAGTGTTTTGTCCTTTATTTATCACAGTTTTTTAGGTACTATGACATGTATACGCAGGGCGGTGTTACATATACGCCCTCTAGGAACGCCGAAAGGCGTTCCCTTTCCAAAAGGAACTGTCTGTCCGAAACACGTCTGGGGGGCGTGCCCCGTCCAGCCAGCCCCTTTTGGAAACCACGATTTTCAGTCCGATAGTCCATGCTTATTCATGCTATCAAAGTGAAAATATCTTCTCTATATGCTTACTCAAGCGTGTGATTGACCCTAGCGTGCTTAATCACTCTATCTGATATGATAATAACGCCAGCAGAATTACTTGTCAAGAACCTTATCTTGATTTTTCGGAAGATAATAAGTATAATAGGCTTATACTACACATGAAAGGAGAAGATATGCCATGAATTATAAGCATTTGGGACAGAATATACAGACCGTCAGAAAACTAAAGAGAATGAAACAACAGGAACTTGCAGACGCTATCGGTATCAATTTACAGAGTTTATCCAAGATTGAACGAGGGGTAAATTATCCCACTTTTGAAACCTTAGAAAAGATAATGGCTGTGCTGGAAGTTGCACCCAATGAAATGTTGTCAGGAGAATGGAAGTATCACACCCATATCGAAAAAGAAGTGTGCCAGTTCTTGAAAGAGGAAGAACGGCTGAATGCTGAATTAAAGCATGGACATTATGATAACTTCTTTGACAGTGAGGACGAATGGCTTGATTATGAGTTAGAACAATTACGGAAATACATTACAGACTATATCAATGACGAGGACATTCAAGCGTCCGACCTTTACCCAATCAAAGAGTTTGTTCAGCACTTGAAGTTTCAGAAGATTTTAGACCGCTATGATGAATTTTACAGCCTTGATATGTTCGGGGAAAGCACAGAAGGACACAAGAACATAAATCCATACTACGCCATAAGAAAGGTGTACGAGGGTTACAATTATGACTATATAGAAGGTAGGAAAATCTTATCACAAATGCCATGTATCGAAGAATTTGAAGATTTTGATGATGAGGACGAGTAACCTTTTTCCTCTTGTGAGAAGATACCGCAAACAAAAAGCCCAGTAAAGAGTGCAACGCACCACCTATGGTGGCAAGGCTCTTGACAGGGCTTTTTCTTTACTGTCTTGAGGTAATCAAGAGGAATAAAGGGATAGTATGTTGAAGTGTTTACAACAGACGGGGGGACTGTCAAAGCGAGCATGTCCGTGAAGATTATTGACAGTCAGACAAAGGCAACACAAATTTCACAGTTTGAGTTTGTGTTAAATAAGGATAGCAACTGGAAGATTATAGAATAAATGACAGAAGCGTGCATTTCTAATATTTGATTTGCACTCTTTCTTTTATTATTTATGTTTTGTTTATTTCGAATTGGAGTGATATAATATTACCTGATTTAGATTGGTTTTAAATAATGGTCTAAAAGGAGAAACGACTATGAGCATGAAAACACAACGATTATTGGGTATACTCTCTGTTCTTACCAATACTAAAAAGGTTACTGTATTAGAATTGGCTGAAAAATTTGAAGTTTCTAAGAGAACGATTTTTCGAGATTTAGATACATTACTTTGTGCAGGTTTTCCAATCGTATCACATTCTGGTATTGCTGTCTCTTATACACATCTCCGAGCCCACGA
>CAMQZX010000090.1 GCA_947039785.1 uncultured Lachnospiraceae bacterium
TCATAACACTGTATAAAAATAGAGCCACGTTTAGAAAAGGCGTGGCTTTTATAGAGATTCATATATCGAAAAAAATCAAAATAATAATTCTTAAAGGAGAATAAATTATGAGTAGAAAGAAAGGATTTTTAGGAAAATTATTTTCTGGAAAACAATCTGGCGGATGCTGCAATATGGAAATTACAGAAGAACCGGTAAAGAAAAGCGGATGCTGCGATATGCAGATCATAGAGGAAAGGGAAAGAGAAAGAGAAGAAAATGTGACAGATGATTCCTCAAGTTCTGTTATTGTCCTGGGAACAGGGTGTGCGAATTGTAAAATGTTACAGGCAAATGTAGAAGCAGCAGTTGAGAAGCTGGGACTTGAAGTTGAGGTGAAGCATATTTCTGATGTTCAGAAGATTATGGAATATCAGGTCATGAGTGTTCCGGCTTTGGTTCTTAATCAAAAAGTTGTATCTGTTGGAAGAGTTTTGAAAACGGAGGATATTGTTAAGCTATTAAAAGAGACTTTTTAATGGCAAATATATCGAAAAAATACGATTCGATAAGCATATACATGTGTTAGGAAGTACACAAATGGCATAAATGCTTTGAAAGAGGAGATTTTTATGGTTCATACATTAGAAATGACCTATGATGTTGCGGTACTTGGAGGTGGACCGGCAGGATACGTGGCGGCAATCCGTGCAGCGCAATTAGGGGCAAAAGTAGTTCTGATCGAAGAGCGGGTGTTAGGCGGTGTCTGTATGAATGCGGGCTGTATTCCGACAAAAGCATTGTTGAAAACATCGGAAATGATTTCTTCACTAAAAAGGGCAAAGGAATTTGGTCTTGAAAATAAGATGGAAAATGTCCGGTGGGATATGGCGGGGCTTCGGAAAGACAGAGTTGTAAAAAATTTAAGAATCGGTATCGAACAACTTATGAAAGGAAATCAGATAGAAGTGATCTATGGACGGGGTACCGTCTTGTCGGCGCACTCTTTGGAAGTTAAAACAAAGGAAGATAAGAAAATGATTTCCTTCAGGAAACTGATTTTGGCTACAGGTTCCAAACCTTTGATTCCATCTTTTTTGAAAGGAACAGATCTGGATGGAGTTCTGACCAGTACCGATATGCTGAAATTTACGGAACTTCCCAAAACATTGGCTGTCATTGGCGGGGGAGTGATAGGGGTTGAATTTGCAACCATGTTTGCTGCGGCGGGTACAAAGGTTACGATATTGGAATTAAAAGACCGGATTGTCTGGACAGAAGATCAGGAGGTTTCTGCAGAACTGGAAAAAATTTTGAAACGACAGGGCATCACAGTCAAAACATTGGCAAAGGTAAAAGAAATAAAAAAAGGGGAAGATGGCCTTACCGTTGTCTATGAGGCAAAAGAGAGGGAACAGGAGCTTGTATGTGAAAATGTTCTGCTCTCCATAGGAAGGGAATTAGAGACAGAATCGGCAAAAGTGCTGGGGCTTGAATTGGCGGAGGGTAACCGGATTGTGGTGGATGAATATATGCAGACTTCGAATCCGGATGTCTATGCTGCAGGAGATGTCATCGGGGGAAAACTCCTGGCACATCTGGCGTTTATGGAGGGGCGTATCGCTGCAGAGAATGCAATGGGGATGAAACATACGCTGAACTATATGGCTGTTCCTGCCTGTATCTATACCTCACCAGAGAGTGCATCAGTAGGCATGACGGAGGAAGAGGCGAGAGCGAAAGGAATCCGGCCGCAGATAGGAAAATTTCATATGCGCCATAATGGAAGGGCTTTGACACAGGGGGAGAGAGAAGGGTTTGTAAAAGTGGTGGCAGACGAGAAAGGCGTCATCATCGGCGGGCAGATTTTGGGAGCGAATGCTTCTGAGATGATTTCCGAATTGACACTGGCAATCATGGCTGGAGCAACGGCGGAAATGCTTGCAGATATGATACATCCGCATCCCAGTATGAGTGAGGCGATATGGGAAGCGTGCGGAGAGATTGCTGGAAAAGCGATACATAAACTATAACTCGTATTACTCCCTGAAAGGGTAATAAATAAAAGAATAACATGGAGGTAGAAGCATGGAAAAAGAACGTTATGGATTTCTCATGTGTGTATGTACCGGAAAATGTCCGGGATTTCAGGCAATGGATATTTGGGATTTTATTAATCAAGTGCGGGTAGAGCTTCCGGTGGAATATGGGTTTATTCATCCGCAGCTCTGCGAAGAGGATGGAGACCGTTTCCTGGCCGATTTCCTGAAAGCGAATCGAAAAGTAATCATTGGAGCTTGCGCGCCGAATATGCAGAAAAAGATGTTCCGGATGGCGTTTAAAGAAGCAGGTCTGGATGTAGAGAAGGACTGTGTGATGCTGGATATTCGTGATATGACGAATGAGCAGGCGTTTGAAAAAGTGAGAAAAGCATTGGAAGAATTGGGATATGAGGAGGTATAGGAAATGAGTGCGGAAACATTTATGGGGGTGCCCCGCGAAAAAATTGACTGGTCTCCGCGGATTGATTATAGCAAATGCAATGACTGTATGGAGTGCGTAAAATTCTGTCCGCATAACGTATACGAGGTCAAAGAAGAAGGCGAACAGCGCCTCGTCGTAAAGAATCCTTCTAACTGTGTGGTCTTTTGCCGGGCCTGTGGAAAAGCCTGCGGCGTGGATGCGATTTCCTTCCCCGACAAATCCGGGACAACAGCCAATATTAAGAAAATCAGAAAGGGGATGGAAGCAAATGAGTAAAGAATACGCCATACTTCCCTGCAATGGTTTAGACAAGTGTGCCGGATGTACGGCGAGAGAGCTTGCAATCAAATTGGCAGAGGAGACAGAGAGTGAAATTATTTGTCCGGTTTTCTATCGGGTGGCAGACGCCAGGTACAACAAGCTTGCAAATGAAAAACCATTGCTGGTGATTGATGGCTGTGCTTCTCGTTGTGCAAGCAGGCTGGCAGCAGAAAAAGGGTTGAAAATAGCGAAGAAGATCAACATCAGTGAAGAGGCGAAAAATGCAGGTATCGTATTGAAAACAGATTCTCTGCGTCTGGGAGAAACAGAAAAACTTTTGGTTGAAAATCTGGCGGATGCCTTAGTAACGGAAGCTAATGCGGCAGAGCAGACACAGGAAGCAGATTTTTTCCCGAAGCAGCTTTCCTATGATGTTTACCAGAAGGATAAATTTATTTTCCGCATTCCCAAAGAAGCAGCCTTTTTCTTTAATGAAAATGATGTTTGGGTATATGTATCCGGAGGCAAGGCACGGATTGGAGTTACTGATTATGTGCAGCAGAGCCTGTCTGATATTATGTTTTTTACTGCGCCAAATGTGGGATCAGAGCTTTCACAGTTTGACGAGGTTGGTTCTTTGGAATCCGGCAAGGCCGTATTTGAGATTGTAAGCCCGGTAAGCGGAACGATTACAAAGGTCAATGAGGATTTACTGAATGAACCGGAGCGGATCAATCAAAATCCTTATGAGCAGGGATGGATTGCAGAAATTGAATTGGAGGATTTTGAGGAGGATAAAGAACTGCTTTATGATTTTAACGGATATTTCCCGATTATGAAAAGAAAGGTGGATGAATTTCATGTCTAAGATAAAAGTGGTTCCCTGCAGCGGAATTGGTAAAGTGTTTGGGTTACTATCAAGAGAAGCGGGACTGAAAGTGACAAAGGAGCTGTGCCCGGAGCTTTGTGAGGCGGTTTGTCTTGCCCGAGTTATGACAGTGGATGATGATGCGAAGGAAAGCATTGAGGGAAAAACCTGTATTGCTGTGGATGGCTGTCCCAAAATGTGTGCTGCAAAGACACTGGAGGCAGCAGGCGGGGTTGTAAAGGCAAAGTTCCGTGCGGTTGACACGATGAGATTGCATAGGGGAGAGGATGCCGGAACAGGGACTTTTTTGACGGATGCGGGTTGGAATATGTCCGGTGAGCTGGCGGAACAGGTATCTGAAAAAGTAAAAGAACTTGCAAAGGAGGAAGCGTAAAATGGCGGATACAGGTATTGGAGCGGTCAGGATGCAGATTGGAGTTATTTCATGCAGCGGCGAGGAAATACTTGGGGGGACACTGACCAGAATGGCAACCAGAAAAGTGATGGAAGAATTACGGCCGGGGCAGGCGATTTCCCTGTGCCTTCCGCTTTTTATTGCCGGAGGAGAAGAAGAACGCAATTTCGCAAGAGATTATCCGGTGATTTCCGTAGATGCGTGTGAAAGGAACTGTGCAAAGAAGTCTATTGAAAAATATTCCGGCCAGGTACGGGAATTTATAATACTTACAGATTTCCTGGAACGTGACGTAATCTTTTCAAAAACGGTATCTATGAAAGAGCTGACGAAAGAGCATTATCGAATGGCGGATAAAATAGCAGAAGAAATCTGCAAAAAAATAGATGCGATTGCTGCCGGGCAATAGAAGGAAGAAGCATTGATACAAATCATAAACCAATCGACAGATCCGGCCCTGAATCTGGCTGTGGAGGAATATTTTTTGAAGCGGGTGGATTTGCGGGAAGATTTGCTCCTGCTGTGGAGAAATGAACCGACGATTGTAATAGGAAAAAATCAGAATATCTATCAGGAATTAAACCTGGATTATGTGAAGGTGCATGGAATACAGGCAGTCAGGCGTTTATCAGGAGGCGGAGCAGTATACCATGATTTGGGAAACCTTAATTTTACAGTGATAAAAACGGATTCTTCTTTGCAGAAAAATGATTTTACCTGTTTCCTTAGACCCGTTGTAAAAGGGTTGAGAACGATGGGGGTTCCGGTAAGTTTCAGCGGCCGGAATGACCTTATGGTGGATGGGAAGAAAATTTCAGGTAATGCACAGTATTTCTGGTGGGATCGGATATTGCATCATGGAACGCTGTTGTTTGACAGTGATCTTACGGCATTGTCTTGTGCTCTGAAATCTAAACCAGAAAAATTTACAGCAAAGGGAGTAACTTCTGTCAGAAACCGTGTGGGTATGATTTCTTCTTTTCTGCCATTCGAAATGAAGATAGAACAGTTTCAGGAAAGAATAGCAGTTTCGTATCAACAGGAATATGCCAGGGAAGTTAAGCGCCGTGAGATTCTGCCAAAAGAGTGGCTTGAGATAGAAAAACTGGCAGAAGAAAAGTACCGTACATGGGAGTGGACTTATGGAGCATTACTGGATATGGATTTATGGAATGAAATGAGATTTGAGGGAGGCCTGATTTCTTTATATGTGCAAATAAAGGAGGCAAAGATTAGCAAGATACGTTTCCAGGGAGATTTTTTTGAGCTGCAGCCGGTTTCGGATCTTGAGAAGCAATTCCGGAAAATCCCATGGAAAAAAGAAGCGGTACATAAGCGAATCCAGGAAATAGAGTGCGAGAAATATATCACGCAGCTTACCAGTAAAGATTTGCTGCGGTTATTTGCGGATATACCGTTATGACAGAAGAACAGGAGGTTGCAGGCAATGCAGGAATCTGGGGAGAAAAGAAAGAAAATTATAATAAAAATTCTTGTTACATTTTTGGTTATTGGAGCAGTTGGAGGCATATGGGTAATAAAAAACAGAGAAGAATCCGTGTCTGAAAAACAACCAGAAAACAAAAAGGAAGTAGAAGTGCAGTCATCAGAGGAAAAGCAAGAGGGATATTTTTCATTACATGTGACGGAAGAAATAGACCTTGAGGAACTAAAGTCTTATGGACTGCCTATCGTGATTGACTTTGGGGCAGATTCCTGTGTGCCATGTAAGGAAATGGCTCCTGTCTTGGAAACTCTGAATAAAGAGCTGGCAGGAGAGGCAATTATTTTGTTTGTAGATGTTTGGAAATACAATCATTTGGCATCTGGATTTCCGTTAGAAGTAATACCAACACAGATTTTCATAGATTCTGACGGAAACCCATATTCTCCGGGTGAGAACGGGGAAGTTGAATTTTTACAGTACAGCTATAAAGATACTGGAGAAATTGCTTTTACGGTACATCAGGGAGGAATTACAGAAGAGCAGTTAAGAACCGTAATTGCGGAAATGGAGGACAGAAATGATTGAGCAGTGGCTTGAAGTTTTATCACAGGAAATTGTGACAAATTTATGGATTGCGCCGTTTATGGCACTTTTAGCCGGTATCCTGACTTCTGTTACTCCCTGCGCTTTATCTGGTGTTCCGCTGATTATTGGATATGTTGGGAGAACAGGAGAGAATAATACAAAGAAAGCGTTCTGGCTGTCATTGACCTTTGCAGGGGGGATGGCGGTTACATTTACTGTGCTTGGAACGGCTGCATCTTTAGCAGGAAAATTAATGGGGACATCCAGTAAATGGTGGTATCTTATACTTGGAGTTCTAATGGTTCTCATGGCCTTGCAGACGTGGGAGGTTTACCAGTTTATCCCCTCTGTCCAGTTGAATGCAAAAAATTCAAAGAAAGGGTATCTTGGAGTCTTGATTGCAGGGATTTTGGGTGGGATTTTTTCTTCTCCATGTGCGACTCCTGTTCTGATCGTATTACTTGGTTTAGTCGCAAGAGGGGGAAATGTTCTATGGGGCATTTTGTTACTGCTCTTTTATTCCATAGGTCATAGCTTTCTTGTTATTATTGCAGGGACTTCTATTGGATTTGTAAAGAAGATCACAGAGAGTCAGAGATATAGTACATTCAATAGAGTTTTAAGAGTTGTGTTGGGAACTGTTATTATGGCGATTGCACTGTATATGTTTTATTTAGGCTTTTGATGTATGTTTTTCTAAAATTCTTGAAAAACAGATTGACTTTTTTCTATTTGGCGCATATAATACAAATGAATCGAAAAAAATAAATTTGAGGTGATACAATGAGAGACCATGCTGCAGATGCAAGAGTGTTCAAGGCTTTTTGTGATGAGAACCGTCTGCAAATTCTGGAAATGCTTCGCGGCGGTGAAAAATGTGCCTGTGTGTTGCTGGAGAACTTGCAGATCAGCCAGTCAACGCTGTCGCACCATATGAAGATTTTGTGTGATTCTGGTATCGTTGTCAGCCGGAAAGAAGGAAAGTGGACGCACTATTCCATAAGTAAAGCAGGAAGCAGGAATGCGGCAGAGTTGCTGGGCGTGTTAACCTCTTTTGGCTATAGTATGGAATTTGGTTCTTGTAATTGCAAAAGCAACGAGTAGGATTTGCGATATCCCTTATGCTTATAGAAGAAGGCCACGTTTGGAATGCGTGGCTTTCCTTGAAAATTACACATCGAAAAAAATCGAACTATATACCGGGAATGAGGGAAACGATGCAGATATTATCTTAGATTAAGTAGAAAGAATGGAGGATGATGAGATGTGTTATTGCGGCTTACGCCTTCGGTGCAGGTCAGAATAGTCAGTATTTCTTGCTATGAATCATTTTGAAAAAATTATTATTTGGCAGGAGGATACATTTATGTTTACAACAGAAACATGGATTCATGCGGGGCAGACTTTTTTGATGCTGTTTGGTGAACTGTTTGGCTTGTTTATCGGTATTAGCTTTGTAGTTGCCCTGTTACAGATTTATATTTCGCAGGAGCGCATTAAGCGTATTCTGACAACACCGAAAAAGGGGCTTAACAGTGTACTTGGAGCAGCACTTGGAGCAGTTACGCCATTTTGTTCCTGCTCTACGATTCCGGTTTTGGTCGGCCTGTTTAAAAGTGGGGCGCCTTTTTGCGGTGCAATCTCTTTCCTGCTGACTTCCCCGATTTTGAATCCGGCAATCATTACTTTGATGCTGGCGTTCTTTGGAGTAAAAGCCACCATTGTTTATTCAATATTTACTTTTGTATTTGCCGTTGTTATGGGATTGATTTTGGACGCAGCAGGATTTGAAAAAGAGATTAAGAATGTTACGGTTAAAGGCGGACATCAGGATGGGGTAAGCTGGGAAAAATTGCAGGGAACGTTCTGGCAGAAACAACTTCAGGCATTCAAAATTTCTATTAAGGATGCCTTTGGATTGTTTAAAGGGGTTGTGCTTTATCTGCTTCTTGGCGCGGGTATTGGTGCATTTATTTATGAATTTATCCCGACAGATTTATTGGCAAACTTTGCCGGAGCATCCAACCTGTGGGCAGTTCCGGTAGCGGCTATTGTGGGTATCCCAATGTATATCCGGACAGAAACGATGATCCCGATTGCCAGCATCCTGATCTCCAAAGGTGTAGCACCGGGTGTCATGATTGCTCTGATCTTAGGCGGTGCAGGAGCCAGCATACCGGAAGTGTCTCTTTTAAGTTCCATTTTCAGAAAGAAGATGGTAATCGCCTTTGTGCTTTGCATTTTTGCGGTAGCGGTAATTACCGGTTATGTATTTAACTTCATTCTTTAAAATGGGTAATAGCCTGGCAGATTGTCAGGTATTCGCCATAAAAAAATATTGTAGTAGGAGGACATTTATATGAGTGAGAAGAAAGGCTTTTTTGCAGCTTTGTTTGGAGGCGGCAAATCAGGCGGATGCTGTAACATGGAGATTACAGAGGAACCAAAGAAAAAGGGCGGATGCTGTGATATGGAGATTACAGAAGAACCAAAGAAAAAGGGCGGATGCTGTGATATGGAAATTGTAGAAGAAGAATCACAGCAGGATACTGAGGCAACGCCAAATTCCTGATTTTGATCTGACTAAGGGGGTGTGGATGTGTTTCAGGACAACATTCACACCTATTTCAGAGAGGTGTATATGAAAGTAGGATTGGAAAATTATAGTGAATTGTATGATAAGGGGGTTTATCTGGATAATGCGGCTACTTCATTTCCAAAACCTGATTGTGTATGGGAGGCAATGAGGGCATATATGCAGGAAAATGGAGCTACTTCGTCCCGTGGTGCATATAAAAAGGCAATTGAAGCGGATCGCATGGTGTACGAGGCAAGAAAGGCGATTGCACAGCTTTTTAACTGTCAGAGACCATCGAATGTGGTTTTTTCTTTGAACATAACAGAATCACTGAATCTGGTTTTACAGGGGATTTTACGGCAGGGAGATCATGTGATTACCAGCAGCCTGGAGCATAACGGTGTCCGGAGGTGTCTGAAAACATTGGAGAGAGACAGAAAGATAGAAATTACAACAATTCCCTGTTCCAGTGAAGGAATTACCGATGCCGAAAATGTAAGGAAGGCGATTAAAAAGAACACAAAGCTGATTGTTTTTATTCATGCTTCTAATGTGGTCGGTACCATTCAGCCTATACGGGAAATTGGGAAGATTGCAGAAGAATATGACATTCCCTTTCTGGTAGACACGGCGCAGACTGCAGGCGTTTACCCAATTGATATAGTAGAAGATCATATTAGCCTGTTGGCTTTTACCGGACATAAGGGGCTTTTGGGGCCAACAGGGACCGGCGGACTGGTAATAAACTGGCAGGGGGATATCCGTCCTCTGAAGTCTGGCGGTACGGGAGGAGATTCTGATTATCCTTTTCAGCCAGATTACCTTCCGAATAAGTTTGAGGCAGGAACACCCAATGTAGCAGGCATTGTGGGTTTGGGTGCAAGTGTTCAGTATTTATTGAAAGAAACAGTCGAAAAGATCAGAGAAGAGGAAAAAGAAATCATCCAGTATGCCATTGAGAAAATCAGGGAAATAAAAGGGATTTCCCTATATGGGCCGCAGAATGCAGGACTGGTAACAGGAGCTGTTTCTTTTAATGTACAGGGGGTGAGGCCGGAAGAAGTTGGATTCTGGCTGAATGAAGAGTGCAATATTGCGGTCAGGACCGGGCTTCACTGTGCCCCTGGAATACATGATGTGATTGGAACAACTGGTATGGGAACAGTGAGGATTGGAATTGGATACAGGACTACGAAAGAAGAAATTGATTATCTGACAGAGGCTCTTTCTCTGTTTGTAAAGGAGAAATTATGTTTTTAGAAAATATTACATTACAAAGAGTTTTGCCATGTACTGCAAATAAAAATAAGATAAAGATATTGGCCTCTTTGTCAACAAACGTAGCAGAACTTATGCCCTATATAAATGGAACGATAAGTTCTGCTGTCTATAATCGTGAGGCAGGCTGGATTACCTTCCGTATGGGAGAAAAAATTGTCACACTGTATGACAGAAAAGTAGCGGTGACAAAATTATTGAATGAGATGGATGCATACGAGACACTGGATATTATTAAAAATACCATCAATGAAATCGAAGCAGGAAAGGATCGCATTACTCCCAGTACGGAAACCAAAAAAATGCCGACTCCTTTGGATATATATAAAATGCTGCCGAAGAAAAACTGTCGTGAATGTGGGGAAATGTCGTGTCTTTCTTTTGCAGGAAAAGTACTGACCGGACAAACAAAATTGGAGAAGTGTAAAATTTTGGATGAGCCTATTTATGAAAAAGAGAAGAGGAAGCTGGAGGATATTTTTGAGATGTTTGGTTTGAAAGATTAGACAAAAGGAGGAACCTTATGGAACAAAAAGATAAATATTATCAAACCTATATTGAAATATTAAAAAGAGAACTGGTTCCGGCTATGGGGTGTACAGAACCAATCGCTCTGGCCTATTGTGCGGCTAAAGCCAGAGCTGTGTTAGGGGAAATGCCGCAGAAGGTCATAATAAAAGCCAGTGGTAATATTATTAAAAACGTAAAGAGCGTAATTGTTCCGAATACAAATGGAAAAAAGGGAATTGAAGCTGCGGCAGCCATAGGTATCGTTGCAGGACGGGAGGATTTGGAACTAGAAGTATTAAGCCATGTAACGGAAGAACAGAAAATTGATTTTATGAAGTATATGGAAACTACAGAATTTTCTGTGAAACAGGCAGAAAGTGATTTTTTGTTGGATATTATTGTAAAAGTATATGGTAACGAAAAGGATGCTTTAGTGCGCATCGCAAATACACATACGAATGTGGTGAGGATAGAGAGAAATGGAGAAATACTTTTAGATAGAGGAACAGAAGAACAAATAGAGCAGGACAAGCCCGATTACAATCTATTATCTGTGCAGGAAATTTATAATTTTGCACAAATAGTGGATTTGGATGAAGTAAAGCCGATTTTGGAAAGGCAGATACGATATAACACAATCATTTCGGCGGAAGGGATAAAAGGGAATTATGGGGCCAATATTGGTTCTGTATTGCTGGAAACTTATGGAGATGATGTGAAGAATCGGGCAAAAGCGAAAGCTGCGGCTGGCTCAGATGCCAGAATGAATGGGTGTGAGTTGCGTGTTATCATTAATTCGGGGAGCGGTAATCAGGGAATGACGGTTTCTCTTCCGGTGATTGAATATGCCAATGAATTGAAGGTGGGAGAAGAGAAACTATATAGGGCACTGATTATTTCCAATTTGACGGCCATTCACCAGAAAACGGGAATTGGGTATTTATCAGCTTATTGTGGAGCCGTCAGTGCGGGGGCAGGAGCAGGGGCTGGCATTGCCTACCTGAAAGGCGGCGGTTATGAAGAGATTGCCCATACGATTGTAAATGCGCTTGCAATTACATCTGGCATTATATGTGATGGCGCAAAAGCTTCCTGTGCAGCGAAAATTGCGACAGCAGTAGATGCTGGTATCTTTGGATACGATATGTATTTAAAAGGTCAACAGTTTTATGGCGGCGAAGGGGTGATTTCAACAGGAGTAGAAAACACTATAAAGAATATCGGACGGTTAGGAAAAGATGGAATGCGTGAGACAGACAAGGAGATTCTTTGCATTATGACTTGTGTGGATTAAAAGGTATACCGTATTCGATTTTTTGTTTACCGTTGTCAGGGAGGCGATTTCATGGATGATATATATACAAAAAATGCAGAGATTATGAATGCGTTGTCAACTCCGATACGATTACAAATAATGGATATGCTCTCATGTGGCGAATTGTGTGCGTCTGTAATACAGGAGTCCTTTTCTATTACGCAGCCAACGTTATCCTATCATATGAAAATTTTGACATCTGCAGGTGTTGTTTCAATGCGTAATGAAGGAAAGTATGTATTTTATTCCCTGAAAATGGAGAAGTTAAAAATTTTTCTAAATGAAATAGAGCAGATTATTACTCTGAAAGAGGAATGTGTCTGCCACTCGATAATGGAAAATAATTGTAGAGAGCAGTATTAAAAATAAATTTAAGGAGTGTGTAATATGCAAAATAGCATTCAGAAAAAAAGTCAGGGTATCAATGGTTTTCAAAAGTATCTTACTCTTTGGGTATTATTATGTATGATTTTAGGCGTTTTGATTGGAAAGTTTTTACCTTCTGTTCCGGCATTTTTAAATCGTTTTGAATATGCGAAAGTATCTATTCCGATGGCGATACTTATTTGGCTTATGATTTATCCGATGATGATGAAGATAGATTTTCAGAGTATAAAAAATGTGGGAAAGAATCCCAAAGGATTATTTGTGACCTGGGTGGTAAACTGGTTAATGAAACCTTTTACTATGTACGGCATAGCAAGCCTGTTCTTTTTTGTAATATTTAAGTCTTTTATCACGCCTGATCTTGCAACGGAATATCTTGCTGGCGCAGTTCTTCTTGGAGCGGCACCATGTACAGCTATGGTATTTGTATGGAGTAATTTAACAAAGGGAGATCCGGCTTATACCGTAGTGCAGGTGGCAACGAATGATTTGATTATTCTTGTGGTGTTTGTTCCGATTGTAAAGTTTTTACTTGGTGTGTCCAATGTTACGGTACCCTGGGATACGCTGATTCTTTCTGTTGTGTTGTTTGTTGTGATACCGCTTGTTGGAGGTATGCTTACCCGCTCACTGGCTATTAAGAAAAAGGGATTGGACTATTTTGAAAATATTTTTGTTCATAAGTTTGATAATGTGACGAGTATCGGGCTGTTGCTTACACTTGTGATGATTTTTTCCTTTCAGGGAAATATCATTCTGGACAATCCGTTGCATATCCTTTTAAATGCAATCCCGCTGACTTTGCAGACATTTTTCATATTTGCAATTGTTTATGTTACTTGTCATGTTTTGAAACTGCCACATGAGGTTGCAGCTCCGGCAGGAATGATTGGTGCATCAAATTTCTTTGAATTATCTGTCGCTGTTGCCATTGCGTTATTTGGAACGACATCCCCGGCAGCATTGGCTACTACCGTTGGAGTATTGACAGAAGTGCCGGTTATGCTTTTTCTTGTTCACGTAGCTAATAAGACGAAAGGGTGGTTTCATGAGTAAGCCTAAAGTTGCATTTATTTGTGTTCATAATTCTTGCCGAAGTCAGATTGCGGAGGCATTGGGAAAATATTTAGCATCAGAAATATTTGAAAGTTTTTCTGCGGGAACAGAAACGAAACCACAGATCAATCCGGATGCGGTGCGTCTTATGAAGCAAATTTACGGAATTGACATGGAAAAGACGCAATATAGTAAATTATTGTCAGATATTCCACAAGTAGATGTGGTTATTACGATGGGATGTAATGTGAAATGCCCATATCTTCCGTGTAAACATCGGGAAGACTGGGGATTAGACGATCCGACTGGGAAAAGTGATGAGGATTTCACACAAATCATCAAAATGATTGAAGAAAAAATAAAAGAATTACAAAATAAATTAGAAAATAAGATTACAGGAACGTGAAAAATATTTTGGGCTTTGTGCAAATTACTACTGAATTAGATTGTTGCAGCAAATTCTTGCAGAATGGATGCAGTTCACTGGCAGTGATTGCTTATTTTTGACACCATTAATCACTTCATGTAAATTTTAGGTCTGGTGAGCAGAAGATTATGATAAAAAGGTGTTTTATATTTTGCGGGAGGTGAGAATATCGGAAAAATATTATTATTATCTTTTAAAAATGATGAAGATGAGGTGATAAATTCGATATTATCAGTTTTAGATACAGGGAGAAAAGTTCATTGTATCGAAGAAGTTACTCAATGCTCTAAGATTCAGCGAGGTGATATTTCTATTCTGCTTGATAAAAGAGAAGTATTACAGAGGGGGCGGAGGATTGATTTAATATTTACAGAATTTGAAATCCTGCAACTTTTGGCACAAAGTCCGGGGCGAGTGTTTAGCAAAGAGCAGATATATGATATTGTTTGGAATGAACCCTATTCAGGGGATTATAACATTGTCATGAGTCATATAAGCCATATCCGTAATAAGATAGAAGATAATCCGGAAAATCCAATTTATATACAAACTGTATGGGGTGTGGGCTATCGGTTTAATGCAAAATTAGGCAACAATTCTTGTTGAGTTGTTGCCCATTTTTGTTAGGCCAGGGGCCTGTTTCCATTGAGGAGTTTTTCGCTGTTCCGAAAAACGGAACTTTGGAAACAAAAAAACCACCTGCTATGCGCAACATCATAAACTTAAGAAAGAATCATTATTATGGACATTACTTGTTCATATATAAAAATTATATAGAGGGCAAAAAATTCCATACTTTCCCCAATGGAATTGTATGGACTTTTTAAAAACTAATAGTTTCTTAGTTCCAGAGTAGTAGTAAGCCCTTTTTTAGAAAGGCAGCACAGTAGGATATCTTTTAAAGGCATCTTTCTATTTCGGGAAAAAGTATTACTGTTTATTTTTCTTGCACGCTCTGCCAAAGCAGGATCTGACAGTTTCTCAGAAAGTTTTTGGATTCTTTCAATATAACGACCTCTCATATACACCCCTGCCTAAATTTTATCATAAATAAGAGAACCTGCCTATCTCAAAGCAGATTCTCTTAAGTTTATGATGTTGGGCTAAGCCGGTGGTTCTGATTTTATATACCTCATGAAATATGGTGCTGTCTCTTATACACATCTCCGAGCCCACGAGACTACGCTGCATCGG
>CAMQZX010000091.1 GCA_947039785.1 uncultured Lachnospiraceae bacterium
CTTCTAGCTTCGTCGGCAGCGTCAGATGTGTATAAGAGACAGCACATATACAGAGCCGAAGACGGCACCTGTTACATGATCAATCACAGATTGTGGCAATATTTATGAGGACTAAAGGAGGAAATCAATTATGTGGTTTGAAGAATCTGTCGTTTATCAAATTTACCCGCTTGGCCTTTGCGGTGCGCCATTACAAAATGACGGGAAGCAGGAGCACCGAATTTTGAGAATTTTGGACTGGGTGGAGCATATTAAGGCGCTGGGAGCCACCTGTGTGCTGTTTAATCCACTTTTTGAGAGTGATGCACATGGTTACGATACCCGAGACTATAATGAAATAGATTGTCGTCTGGGAACAAAAGAAGATTTTCAGGAGGTTTGTAATGCCCTTCATAAAGCGGGAATCCGAATCTTGCTGGACGGCGTGTTCAATCATGCCGGCCGTGGTTTTTGGGCATTTAAGGATGTTCAGGAGAAGAAGTGGGATAGTGCCTACAAAGACTGGTTCCACATTTCCTTCGATGGAAATACCGGTTACAACGATGGCTTCTGGTATGAGGCATGGGAAGGCTGTTACGAACTGGTAAAGCTGAACCTTCACAATCCTGCAGTGCGTCAGTACCTGTTTGATGCAGTACGCGGCTGGGTGAGAGACTATGACATTGATGGCCTGCGTCTGGATGTGGCATACTGCCTGGATCTTGACTTTTTGGCAGAGCTTCGAAATCTTGCCAATGAGATTAAACCAGAATTTGTTTTGGTGGGAGAGACACTGCACGGTGATTACAATCGCTGGATGAATGAGCATGCCTGCCATGGAGTTACCAACTATGAATGTTATAAGGGTCTGTACTCCAGCTTTAATACTGGAAATATGCATGAAATCAGTTACAGCTTAAACCGTCAGTTCGGCTCCGAGCAGTGGTGTCTGTATACAGGAAAGCATCTGCTGAACTTTGCTGACAATCATGATGTGACCCGTATTGCCACAATTTTAGAAGATAAAAAATGCCTGGAACCACTGTACGGAATGTTGTTTGCTATGCCGGGGGTTCCTGCCGTTTATTATGGCAGTGAGTGGAAAGTAGAGGGCGCTAAAAGAGACGGTGATCCTACCTTACGTCCTTCCATCGAAAAGCCAGTGAACAACGAGCTGACTGAATGGATCACAAAGCTTGCAAAAGCCCACACTGTCAGCACAGCCCTTTGCTATGGAAGTTACCGCAATGTGATGGTGCAGCCCAGGCAATTGATTTTTGAGCGTCGGACAGAGAATGAGAGGGTTCTGGTTGCCATCAATGCAGACAATGCACCATATCATGCTCATTTTGATGCTCAGTCAGGACGGGCTGTGGATTTGATTACAGGCAAAGAACATGACTTTGGCGGAGGAAGTGAGCTGCCTCCATATAGCTGTTTCTACTGGAAAACAGAGTAACCTTTGCAATTCACATAAGTAAACAGAGCGAAGACCTTCAAATAGGAAATGAGGCTGTGTACCACAATCTCTTTTGACGCACACAGCTCTTTAAACTGGATTGGGTGATTATGTCTATCGTAATTTTGTGTATACTTGCAACTGCACTCTATGGGGTGTTAAATCTGCTGGAGAGAATCTGCCGGCGAGGATGATGTATCTTCAGAATTTAATTCATCAAGAAAGTGCTCTGCTTCTATGCGGCAGAGATATAAGGGGGCAAGGGGACTTATAGGAGTAATGTCCGGCTGACTTCGGCAGTGGCGGTAAGCCTTTGAGCCTGGGAGTCAGCCGGATTTTTCTGCTTTTTAACTCATCAAGGAAGTGCCTCACTTTTGTGGGGCAAAGATATAAGTGAAGACAAGGGAGACATGCAGCGCGAAATGATGCAATATGCATCATTTCTGTGCATCGCGCAGCGTGTTGCTGGGAACGGAGTGAACAGTAACTTTCTACGTGTCTGGTTTTCTGGACGGTTTTAAATTACCTTGAATTGGGAGAAGAAGGCTGATATAATAAAAAACTATGGATTGTTCTTTATAGGCGCATTCCGATACAAATCAAGAAAATGGAGGTTGCAAATGAATATACTACATATCATGGCGGGACCGCTGATTGGAGCGGTAATTGGTTATTTTACCAATTATATTGCGGTTAAAATGCTGTTTCGTCCGCTGCATCCTGTAAAAATAGGCAGTTGGACACTTCCCTTTACCCCGGGAATCATACCCAGAAGGAAGCCACAGCTTGCCAGGGCGGTGGGAAAAGCAGTGGGAGAGAATCTGCTTACTCAAAAAGATCTGGAAGCCATGTTTTTGTCAGAAGAAATGGAAAAGACGGTGGCAGATGAAATGTGCCGTTTTATTTACCAGGATGGGAGCAACGGTCCCAGAACCATTAAAAATATGGTAAAACCCCGGATGGGAGATAAAGCATATGCTGTGGGAAGAGAACATTTGGAGGAGAGTATTTGTGACAAAATTCTCTCAGAGCTTGGGAAAATTGAGATTGGCCCCATTATTGCCGAGGAAGGGGGACGTGTTGTCAGAGAAAAAGTACGGGGAACATTCCTGGAAATGATGATCAGTGATGATATGATCCAGTCCTTTGCTGCGCCTATTGGGGAATACATGGAGAAATACATCCAGGACAATGGTCATGATATGCTGCTTCCTATGATTGATGAGCAGGTACAGCAGATGGAGGACAAGCCTCTGGCAGAATATCTGGACGATGCAGATTTGCAGGAAGAAAAGCTGCGTCAGCTTGTGGGTAAAATTTATCGTGAGATTGTCACAGGTAAAGGCGGGGAGCTGGTAAAGCAGTTTCATGTGGCAGATATTGTGGAGGAGAAGATTGCTCAGATGGATGTGATGGATCTGGAAACACTGGTATTATCTGTCATGGAGCACGAATTGAATTCCATTGTCAATTTGGGTGCTTTGATTGGTCTTGTGATCGGTGTTGTGAATATTTTTATATAGTTAAGTAATTTCTTATTTTTAAAAAGCCTATGAGGCAGGGTGCGATTAATAGAAAAACAGGAGGTATGGTTTTGTGTCTGACAGAGTGATTTTTCATATTGATGTGAATTCTGCTTACCTTTCCTGGGAGGCGGCCGAGAGATTGAAGGCAGATCCCCAGGCTCTGGATATCCGCACCATTCCCTGCGCCGTGGGCGGAGATATTGAACAGCGAAGAGGGGTGATTCTGGCTAAATCTCTGTCGGCAAAAAAATATGGCGTCCGTACTGGAGAGAGTATTATGGAAGCTAGAAGAAAATGTCCAAATCTTCAACTGGTGGGGGCAAATCATAGACTGTATGCCGCTTATTCACGCAATTTTATGAACATTCTGCGGGAGTACACTCCAGATGTAGAGAAGTTTTCCATCGATGAAATGTTTATGGATATGACTGGCACCAGAAAGCTCTGGGGCGAGCCTCTTACAATTGCCTGGGCCATCAAAGACCGAATTAGGGATGAATTGGGCTTCACTGTGAATGTGGGTATTTCGTCCAATAAATTGCTGGCAAAGATGGCATCGGATTTTGAGAAGCCAGATAAGGTTCATACCTTGTTTCCTTGTGAGATTCAAAGAAAGATGTGGCCCCTACCTGTGGGGCAGTTGTTCTTGGTGGGAAAGGCAACCACGGATAAATTGAATAAGATGGGTATTTTTACCATTGGAGAACTGGCACAGACCCGACCGGAGGCATTGGAACGTCATCTGAAGAAGCATGGACGTATCATATGGGAATATGCCAACGGTATTGATGACAGTCCGGTAGCTAATTTACCGCCAGAGAATAAAGGCTATGGAAACAGCACCACGCTGCCCCACGATGTGACTGATTCTCAGGAAGCTAAGAGGGTTCTTCTCTCTCTGGCAGAAAGCGTGGCAAAACGGCTTCGAAACGACAATATGAGAGCTGAAGTGGTCAGTGTGGGGATTAAAGACTTTCGTCTTCACTATGCCTCACATCAGCGGGTGCTGGAAAACCCCACCAATGTGACTGCGAAAATTCATCATGTGGCCTGTCAGCTGTTTGACGAATTGTGGGATGGAACACCTATCCGTCTTCTGGGAATTCAAACTACAAGGCTGACCAAAGGGGAGGCGGTACGCCAGTTGAATTTGTTTGAGGATGAAGAAGAGTATGAGAAAAATGAGAAGCTGGATGCAGTTATGGATACCATTCGAAGTAAGTTCGGAGACGGCGCAGTCACAAGAGCTTCTTTTCTGGAGGGGAGTTTCCCGAAAAAGGTAAAATAAAAGGATGCTGGCAACAGGTCGATGAAATCTGGCAGCATCCTTTTCTTATCAAAAATTTAAAAATAATAATATTTTGCGGCCACTTTTGAGAATGAAGGTCACGGACATAAAAGTGTATCCTGGCGATATGATCCTGCCGGCAAAATTACTACATGCTTATGGCGTCCTGAACATGCTTTACAAAAAGCTGGCGGATTCCCGGATATTCTCCCAGGCCTTTTAATACAGGTTCAACCTGGAAGCCTTCGGAGGCAAACTGGGAGTACCAGGAGTCAGGATCATTCCCTGCCATGTCGTTGCGGGCGTGATCTCCTGCAACGATCATAAAAGGAGCCAGAACCACCTTCTTAGGTTGGTAGGATTTTACCATTTTCATCAGAGATTCCATGGAAGGATAGGCTTCTACCGTACCAAGGAAAATGTTTGGATGATTTTTGTCTTTGAAAGCGTAATCCAGAGCAGCATAAATGGAATTGGCATAATGGCTGGTACCATGCCCCATCAATACCAACACTTCATCTTTTCTAAGAGAAGAGAACTCCTCTGCAACCGCATTCAGTATAAACTGGTTGTCTTCTTCGCTGGTGAGCATGGGTGTGCCAAAACGGATGGACTGAAAAGAATCCCGATAGGAAAGCGCTTCTTCCTTCATGATATCATTTTCGATTCCATTGATTACATGAGTTGGCTGAATGATTACATCGGTGATGCCATCTTTCAACATTTGTTCCATGGCTTCCTGAACGTTGTTGATATGAAGATTATCTCTTTTTTTCAATTTTGCCAGGATCATTTTGCTGGTCCAGGCGCGATAAATCCGGTAATCCGGATATGCCTCTGCGATGGATGCTTCAATGGCATCGATTGTCACTTTACGGGTTTCCTCGTAGCTTGTGCCGAAACTCACAACAAGGATTGCTCTGCGGGGTTCCTGTTTCATTGTTCCTTGTAGTTTTTTATTTTAAATTTTTTTTAAAATAAAAAAAACCGACGGTCAAACGGCGGCTGGATCATACATTCAATCAATCTATGTAGTGCATACTAAAAGAAGATTCCTAAATCAACGTATAAGACGATTGACAGAGTTAGAAATCAACATATCAGTACACTGACCATCGTTCGTAACCAGTGTAAATACAATACGGGGTAGTTCTTCTGACTTCGGAGTCATCATCTTCTGCCGTCTTCCCAGTTTTCCAGTGACTTTGTGCAGAAAATTCGTCCTTCACAGCGGCGTGACCGTGCAAGCTTCTACTTGCTTTTCTTTTAACCTGAAGCGGACCTCCGTATGTTTAAGTTTGATTATATTCTATACGTATTGACTCTTTTTGTCAATTAATTTGGCAAAAAGAAATCCAGCTGTCCGGGTGATAGTTGGAACGGAGTGAACAGTAACTCCTTGTGAAAAATAGGAAAAGTAGTGAGAGGTCTTTACTTGACAAAACAACGCATGCGTTTTATTGTTGTATTTAGAAAATTACTAATGAAATCTGGAGGAGTGTACATTGGGTATTTCGATGATTGGAATTGACCATAACAGGGCCCCTGTGGATATCCGGGCATTGTTTTCTTTTACGAAAAAGAGCGCCGGAGAGGCTATGGAGCAGATGAAGGAAAACACTGGAATTTCAGGGTGTATTATCCTTTCTACCTGTAATCGTATGGAATTGTGGGTTAGTACGGAGGATGACTGGGAAGGGGATTTATACCAGGAGCTTTGCGAGCTGAAGGCCATTGAGGATAAAGGATATTGTTCTTATTTTGTAAGAAGAGAAGAGAAGGATGCGGTGGAGCATCTGTTTTATCTCACCAGTGGCTTGAAATCTCAGATTTTGGGAGAAGATCAGATTTTGACCCAGGTAAAGGGGGCTCTGTCACTGGCGCGTGAGCATTTTACCACAGATAACGTGTTGGAAGTTCTGTTTCGAATGGCAGTCACAGCAGGAAAGAAGATAAAGACCCAGGTGGTGTTTTCCAGAGGAAACCCTTCTGTTATCCATCAGGCGATTCAGTTTCTGGAAGAAGGTGGCTACCGTGTTCGGGGTAAAACCTGTATGGTGATTGGTAATGGAGAGATGGGAAAAATGGCGGCTCAGACTCTGCGGGAAGCAGGAGCAGATGTGACTGTAACGGTACGTCAGTATAGAAGCGGTGTGGTAAATATTCCTTTGGGATGTGAGCGCATTAATTACGGAGAGCGTATGGAATTTTTGCCAAAATGTGACCTGGCAGTCAGCGCCACCACAAGTCCTAATTTTACTCTGCGCCAGGAATTATTTGAGGAGATCTCCCTGAAAAAGCCGTTGATTCTTATTGATCTGGCAGTGCCAAGGGACATTGAACCGGCTCTCGCCGAGATGGAAGAGATTACGCTGTATGATATGGACAGCTTCCGTCTTGCAGAAACGCCCAAGGAGCTGGAGGAAAGTCTTTTGCAGGCAGGAACCATTGTCCGTGAACAGATGGATGAATTTAATGTCTGGTACGAGGGGAAAGATCTGTTTCCTAAAATTGAAGAAATCAAGGCTGAGGCTGTCAACGACCTGAATTTGAGAATTCATAAGATTATGCGTGCAGTTCCCATTAGTGATGAAGAGAGAGAAAAGCTTTTGCAGAGTATTGACACAGCCGCCGCAAAGGTGGTCAATAAGATGATTTTTGGCCTGAGAGACTCGTTGGAGAGAGAAGCTTTTGCAGAATGTGTAGCAGGTCTGGAGAAAGTCTATGGTGAATAAAAAGAGTCGTCTGTTTCCCATGTTTGTGGACATCGGCGGCAGGAAAGTTCTGGTGGTAGGAGGCGGTACCATTGCTTCCAGACGGATTGGAACTTTGCTGCAATTTGATCCTGCCATTACGGTGGTGGCGCTGGAAGGTACCGAACAGATTACAAAGTGGGAAGAGCAGGGAAAAATCCGGCTGCTAAGGAGAGCCTTTCAGACAGAAGATCTGGCTGGGGCGGAAATGGTGTTTGCTGCCACAAACGACAGAAGTTTGAATGAGAAAATTTACCGGGAATGCAGGCAGCAGAACATTCCGGTAAACATCAGCAGTGACAAAGAATTGTGTGATTTTCATTTTCCAGGTGTGGTGATTCAGGAGGAGATTACTGTGGGAATCAACGCATCGGGGAAAAATCACAGGAAAGCCAAACAGGCCAGAATGGCCATTGAACAATGTTTACAGGGAGAAAAGATTTATGAGTAAAAGTGTGGTGATCGGCAGCCGGGAAAGCAAACTGGCGGTGATTCAAAGTGAGATGGTACAAAATTATATTCAGAAGCAGAATCCGGAGATGACTGTAACGCTGCTTACTATGAAAACCACAGGAGATAAGATTCTGGACAGAACTCTTGACAAAGTGGGAGGTAAGGGACTGTTTGTAAAGGAACTGGATAAGGCGCTTTTGGAAGGCAGAAGTGATTTGTCGGTACATAGTCTGAAAGATATGCCCATGGAGGTTCCCGAAGAACTGCCCCTTCTTGCTTTTTCCAAAAGAGAGGATCCGAGAGATGTACTGATTTTGCCGGAAGGCGCAACCGAGATAGATAAAACAAAGCCCATTGGCTGCTCCAGTTTGAGAAGGATTTTACAGTTGAAAACGCTGTTTCCGGATATGGAGTGTAAAAGCGTGAGAGGTAATGTGATCACAAGACTCCGGAAATTGGATGAAGGAGAGTATAGTGCTCTGGTGCTGGCATCTGCAGGTGTGAAGCGGCTGGGACTGGGATATCGGATCAGCCGGTATTTTGAAGTGTCTGAAATCCTTCCGGCGGCAGGCCAGGGGATTTTGGCAGTTCAGGGACACATAGAAAAGGATTACTCCTATCTGGAAGGATATGGGGACGCAGATGCTTCCTGTGCAGCGTTGGCGGAGAGGGCCTTTGTCCGTTATCTGAACGGAGGATGTTCCTCTCCGGTAGCAGCTCATGCCACAGTGGAAGGCAATGAGATGATACTGGAAGGCCTGTATTATGTGGAGAGCACCGGAGAATATTTCCGGGAGAAAATACAAGGAAGCAGACAGGCGTGCCAGGCATTGGGAGAGCAGCTGGCAAAACAGATGAAAGAAAAATATGAGGTGGCGAAGGAATGACAACAGGTAAAGTATGGCTGGTAGGTGCAGGCCCCGGAGATATCGGCCTGTTCACTAGAAAGGGAATGGAAGTTTTACAGAATGCACAGGTGGTGGTCTATGACAGCCTGGTGGGTCAGGGAGTTTTATCTATGATTCCAGATCATGCAGTTACGATTGATGTGGGAAAACGGGCGGGAAATCACACTATGCCACAGGAAGAAATCAATAGGGTTCTTCTCAGGGAGGCTCAGAAAGGGCTTCGTGTGGTACGTTTAAAAGGCGGCGATCCATTTCTTTTTGGAAGAGGCGGAGAGGAACTGGTACTTTTAAAGGAACATGGGATTCCCTATGAGGTGGTTCCAGGCGTTACTTCCCCTTTGGCAGTACCGGCCTATAATGGAATCCCGGTGACACATAGAGACTTTTGTTCTTCCTTGCATATCATCACAGGACATAAGAAGGCAGGAAGGGCATATGATATTGATTTTGAGGCTTTGGTAAGAACCAAGGGAACGCTGGTATTTCTCATGGGTGTGACGGCTCTGGGAGATATTTGCAATTGCCTTTTGAACGCGGGAATGAACCCGGATATGCCGGCGGCCATCCTGCAGCAGGGAACCACAGCAGGACAGAAGAGAATTGTGGCTACTGTATCCACTTTGAAGGAAGAAGTGGACCGGCAGGGAATCGAGACACCTGCCATCATTGTAGTGGGTAAAGTGTGCAGTCTGGCAGAGGATTTTGCCTGGTACGAGGAGCTTCCGCTGGCAGGCTATAAAGTACTGGTCACAAGGCCCAGAGATTTGATTTCCTCTATGGCGAAAAAGCTGCGTGTGCAGGGAGCAGAGGTCTTGGAGCTTCCTGCTATCCGAACAGAGGCCATTGAGGACAATGAGATGCTTCAGGCAGCCATGAAACGCCTTTTGGAGTATCAGTGGCTGGTATTTACCAGTCCTACCGGAGTGAAGGTTTTTTTCAACAAGATGAGGGAATATGGAGTTGATATCCGCACTCTTGGCAATATTAAGATTGCAGCTATCGGTGAGGGAACCAGAAAGGCGTTGCTGGAGAGAGGTCTTCTGGTGGACTTGATGCCGGAGGTATACGACGGAGAAAATCTGGCAAAAGACCTGGCTGTAAAATGCGAGAAAGGTACACGCATTCTGATTCCGAGAGCAGAAGTTGGAAATCAGGAGCTGGTTGCTATTTTAGAAGAGACAGGGGCGGTGGTGGAAGACGTTCCCACCTATCGTACCAGATTTGAGAAGCAGGATATTATCGACGAGGCGAAAGAGTTTGAGCGGGGCAAAATTGATTGCGCCGTATTTACCAGTGCTTCCACCGTTCGCGGCTTTGTGGAGGCCACCCAAGGACTGGATTACTCCAAAGTGAGAGCTGCCTGCATCGGCAAGCAGACAAGAGCCGAGGCTGAAAAATATGGAATGAAGACCTGGATGGCCCAGAAAGCCACTATGGATAGTTTAGTACAGCTTGTGATTGATATGAAAAATGAAGGAGAGAGACAATGATTAAGAGACCAAGACGAATCAGAGGAAATGAGAATATCAGACGAATGGTCAGGGAGACACGTATGGACAAGTCTTCTCTGATCTACCCGCTGTTTGTCATTGATGGAGAAAATATTGAAGAGGAGATTCCAACTATGCCGGGACAGTTCCGCTACAGTGTGGACCGACTTCCCTATGAGCTGGAGAGACTTGAGATGGCTGGTGTTTCCAACCTGATGCTGTTTGGAATTCCGGCTGTAAAGGATGAGGCGGGCTCCCAGGCTTATGCAGAGGACGGTATTGTGCAGCGTGCTCTGCGAGAAGGAAAGAAGAGATTCCCGGATCTGTATTATATCACGGATGTTTGTATGTGCGAATATACTTCCCATGGACACTGCGGCGTACTCTGTGGTCATGATGTGGAAAATGATCAGACTTTAAAACTTCTTTCCAAGACTGCACTTTCCCATGTGGAGGCAGGTGCTGATATGGTAGCGCCTTCTGATATGATGGATGGAAGAATCCTGGCTATCCGAAATCTGCTGGACGAAAACGGTCATAAGGAAACACCCATCATGTCTTATGCAGTGAAATATGCGTCTGCTTTTTATGGACCCTTCCGTGATGCGGCTGGCTCTGCTCCGGCTTTTGGAGACAGAAAGAGCTATCAGATGGATTATCATAACCGCAAGGAAGGCATGAAGGAAGCTCTTCTGGATGTGGAAGAGGGCGCGGATATCATTATGGTAAAGCCTGCCTTGTCATATTTAGATATTATCTCTGAGGTGTCTAAGGAAATCAATCTTCCTATTGCTGCCTACAGTGTCAGCGGAGAGTATGCTATGGTAAAGGCAGCAGCCAGCCTGGGCTATATTGAAGAAGAGAAGATTATCTGTGAGATGGCGGTCAGCACTTATCGCGCGGGGGCTGAGATTTATCTTACTTATTTTGCCAAAGAATTGGCACAATTTATGGATGAAGGGAGAATCGGCTGATGGAAACAAAATCAGAAGTATTATTTCAGCGTGCGGTAAGTAAAATTCCGGGAGGAGTAAACAGTCCGGTTCGGGCCTTTGGCTCCATTGGAGGGACTCCGAGATTTATCACTAAGGCAAAAGGGAGCCATCTGTTCGATGTGGATGGCAATGAATATATCGATTATATTGATTCCTGGGGGCCTTGCATTTTGGGACATGACCATCCGGCCATCCGGGAGGCAGTGATCAAAGCTGCTGAAAATGGTTTGAGTTTTGGCTGTGCTACGGAAATCGAAGTAGAGATGGCAGAATATATCTGTGAGAGAATTCCTTCCATCGACATGGTGAGAATGGTTAATTCCGGTACAGAAGCTGTCATGAGTGCACTGCGTGCGGCGAGAGGCTATACAGGAAGAGATAAGATCATTAAATTTGCAGGATGTTACCATGGGCATACTGATTCCATGCTGGTCAGTGCAGGCTCCGGTGTGATGACAAGCGGCGTTCCGGACAGTGCCGGGGTGACAAAAGGTTGTACACAGGATACTTTGACAGCCGTATATAACGATTTGGAAAATGTACGTGCCATGATGGAAGCCAATGAAGGGCAGGTTGCCGCAGTAATCGTGGAGCCGGTAGGTGCCAATATGGGTGTGGTGCTTCCGGAAAAAGGATTTCTGGAAGGACTTCGCAAGCTGTGTACTGATAATGGAGCCCTTTTGATTTTTGATGAGGTAATCACAGGCTTTCGTCTTGGATTTACCGGTGCTCAAGGCTATTTCGGCGTAACACCGGATTTGACCACTTATGGTAAGATTATCGGTGCAGGTATGCCAGTGGGGGCTTACGGCGGACGGAGAGAAGTGATGGAAATGGTATCACCGGCAGGTCCTGTCTATCAGGCAGGAACCTTAAGTGGTAATCCTATCGCCATGGCAGCAGGACTGACACAGCTGAAGCTTCTCTATGAAAACCCGGATATCTACCAAAAGCTGGAAGAGAAAGGTACTCGTCTGTACGGTGCCATGGAGCAGCTTGTGAAGAATGCAGGTGCTTCCTGCCAGGTAAATCACATAGGCTCTCTGGGCTGCGTATTTTTCACTGGAGAAAGGGTTCGTGACTATGCATCTGCCAAGACTTCCGATACCAAAGCTTTTGCTGATTATTTTATGCATATGTTAAATTACGGAATTCATCTGGCTCCTGCCCAGTTTGAGGCGATGTTCCTCTCAGACGCACACACAGAGGAAGATCTGGAAAAAACCATTGCAGCGGTTGAGAGTTATTTGAAGAGAATTTAGGTCATTTTGTTGTCGAATGGACATGTTTGTGATAAAATAGAAACAGACGAATTTTGCAAGCTCAGGAGGGTAGTCCAATGGAAAAAAAATATGTGGCGTATGTGGGTACTTATACCCATGGTGACAGTAAGGGAATACACATTTATGATGTAGATGTGGAAGAAGGGACCTTAAAGGAGAGAACTCAGATACCGGTGAGAAATGCTTCTTACATCACGATGTCCAAGAATGGAAAATATTTGTATTCTATCGAAGACGAAGGAGTGGCGGTATTTTCCATAGATGCCAACGGTGATTTGACACGGATCAACAGTATTAACATTGATGGAATGAGAGGATGTTTTCTTTCAACAGATGAGACAGGACAGTATCTTGCAGTATCAGGATACCATGACGGTAAAGTGACCTTGATCGCCACTAGTCCTGACGGAAGTCTTGATCGCCTTTTGGATGGTGTTTACCACAAAGGTCTGGGGAGTGTGGCAGAGCGTAATTTCCGTCCCCATGTAAACTGTGTAAGACCTACACCAGATAACAAATATCTGTGTGCTGTAGACAATGGAATTGATCAGGTAAAGATTTATAAGATCCAGAAGCCCCAGAATAAGCTGAAATTAGTGGATGTACTTCGTTCACCAAGAGAATCCGGACCAAGGATTATCCGTTTTAGTGCCAATGGAAAGGTTGCTTATATTCTTCACGAATTAAGCAATGAGATTCATGTATACAGCTACGACGGCACAGGAAAGAATCCCAAATTTGAGCTGCTTCAGAAGGTCAGCACCTTATCTGATGAGCTGGATGAGCTTCATGATGCCGCATCCGGTATGGTATTGGCTCCTGATGGAAAGCATTTGTTCTGCTCCACTGCAGGTGATAACTCTGTAGCTATGTATGATGTGGATCCGGAGACGGGCTGTCTGACCAAGAAGTTTGCACTTCCCATCAGTGGTGAATATCCCAAGGATCTGGCTATCTTCCCTGACGGTAAGCATTTGGCGGTGGCCAACCACGAGAGCAACACCATTACTACTTTTACCATTGATTACGAGAATAATCTTCTTGTAATGAAAGGTAAACCGCAGAAAATTGAAACGCCTAACTGCATTAAGTTCTATGAATTGGGTGGAAAACAGGTTCGAAAATAGAGTATGAAAAAGAAATAAAAGAGGTTTCTTCGCCATCTGTTATGACGGAGGAACCTCTTTTGCCTGTCAAGTATGCGGGAAAAGAGCGAACTCTTTCTAAGCCTTTGGCAGTTTTTTAATTTTGAAGTGAAATAGAATGACAATCATCCATAAATTTTCCGGATGTTATCCATGTTGGAACTCATACCCACCAGCATCATATCCAGAATCGTCACAGCGGCCATGGACTCCACCACAACTACAGCACGGGGAACGATTATAGGGTCGTGGCGGCCTTTGATGCTGATTTCAATATTTTCACCGTCACGGTTGACTGTCTGCTGTGAGCTGCTGATGGATGGGGTGGGCTTGATGGCTGCCCGGACGACAACTTCACTTCCGTCACTGATTCCGCCCAGAATACCGCCTGCATGATTGGTCAGCTTGGTAAGGTTGTGATTTTCATCATAATGGAAAACATCATTATTCTGCTGACCGCAGGAGTGGGCCGCCCGGAAGCCATCACCGATCTCTACACCTTTGACAGCTCCGATGGACATGATTGCTTTTGCTAGATTGGCGTCTAACTTTTCAAAGACCGGTTCTCCCACACCGGCGGGAATGTTTTGAATATGGCATTCAATAACACCTCCGGCGGAATCCTGGCGGGCCATACAGTCTTCTAGATACGTCTGAGCTTTGGCGGCGGCAGCGGCATCCGGCATGTATACAGAATTATTGAAAATTTCGTTGTGATCTACAGAGTCAATGGTGACAGGCCCGATGCTTGTGGTATAGGTGCACAGGGAAATGCCCAACTGATTCAGTACTTTTGAAGCGATGGCTCCCGCAGCAACACGGCCGATAGTCTCACGTCCGGAGGAACGCCCGCCTCCGCGATAGTCACGAAAGCCGAATTTTGCATCAAAAGTGTAGTCGGCATGGCCGGGGCGGTAATAGCTGGCGATATCGCTGTAATCTCTGGAACGTTGGTCTTCGTTGCGGACAATCAGGGAGATGGGGGGTCCTGTGGTTTTTCCTTCAAATACACCAGAGAGGATTTCCACCTTGTCGCCTTCCTTGCGGGCTGTGGTGTAGCGGCTCTGGCCGGGTTTTCTTCTGTCTAAAAATTTCTGTATATCTTCTTCACATAATACCACACCGGCAGGACATCCATCCACAACAACGCCGATAGCCTTGCCGTGGGATTCTCCCCAGGTAGTTATGCGAAAAATGGTTCCATATGTTGATCCACTCATAATGTTGTCCTTTCTTATGTAAAAATAGTAATGTTTGTTTGCAACCACAGATGACGTACATTGTGGCTGCAAATTTTTTTATATTATAACGGAAGATAAAATGTTTGTAAATATCGTATTAAACCGATATGATTGAATTGACAAACAACTGTCCAGAAACTATAATGAAAGATGGATTTTCTTTGAGAAATATAGTGATGAAAGGAAGTGGATGCTCATGGAGCTGTCTCTTATACACATCTCCGAGCCCACGAGACTACGCTGCATCG
>CAMQZX010000092.1 GCA_947039785.1 uncultured Lachnospiraceae bacterium
CACTACATAATAGAAATTATGTTTTGTGATAGCTGCCATGGAGATGTAGCCGTAACACTAGGACAAAAATGACCACGGCTGTATTGCTGGGAGATTTAGGGCTGACAGAGAATAACTGTAGCCTATTATACGACTGCATAACTTTAGTACAGGGGGAATCCTGAATGACAGACAAAGAATTTAAGCACCTCAGACGCTCGGAACTGATTGAAATTATCTATGAGCTGCAAAAGAATGAAAAGAAACTACAGGCTGAATTGGAAATGACAAAGGAAAAGCTTGCATCCAAAGAAATTAAGATTGCAGAGGCGGGCTCCATCGCAGAAGCGGTTATAGGACTTAGCGATATCTTTGAAAGAGCCCAGGCAGCAGCGGATGAGTATTTGAATCAAATTCATCGGATGGATGTGAAGCAGGAGGAGATGATTGAGGATAAATGAGAGTTGTTCCATCGGAAAGTGGAACAGGTTTTAAGAGAACATTGGAAACTCAGCACTATGTTAAATAGGTAGAATTTCGCTAAAGAGGCAGAATTAGAATATGCGGAAAAGAAATCAAAAAGAAATCACTCTTCCCTCTATGGAGCAGGTAGAGGTGGAAAGGGAAAAGCTTAAATATAAAAGACGGTATTTCAAGGTAATGTGCAATACCATTGCCATTTTAGTGGTAGTTGCTGCCGTATCTGTACTTTTATCCACCTTATTTCTTCCGGTGATACAAGTATCTGGACGGAGCATGGAACCGACACTCAGTGATGGAGACATTCTTATGCTGTTTAAAACCGGTAACTATTCAAGAGGAGAGCTGTGCTGCCTGTCATGGCAGAACAAAATCCTTTTGAAGCGTGTTATCGGTTTGCCGGGTGATTATATCACAATTGATGAATCTGGTAATGTGTATGTGAATGATGAGCTGCTGGATGAACCCTACGTAACGGGAAAAAGTCTTGGAGAATGTGACCTGGAATTCCCAATACAAGTCCCTGACGGAAAGCTGTTTGTACTTGGAGATCACAGGGATACGTCGATTGACAGCCGTAGCTCGTCTGTCGGCTATATTGATAAAGAGCAGATCATCGGCCGGGTGTTGTTCAAACTCTGGCCATTCAATGAATTTACATGGATGGAATGAGGTGAGAAAGATGGAGAATCTATATTCTTATGTTGAGAAGACAAAGAAGAATAAAATCACGCGTAAGCGTATGGCTGCTGTGTTGGTGGTATTATCTATCTTCGTTTCATTCGGAGTAGTCTGGTCGCTGCGGGGCACCGGCATTTCCATGGCTGGTACTCCTATGTGTGGCAAGGAGGAACACCAGCACACTGCAGAATGCTATGAAGATATTTTGATCTGCGAGCTGGAAGAAACACAGCATGTACATACAGAGGACTGCTATCAGACAGAACAGATCTTGACCTGCGGACAGGAGGAGTGTGAACCTTCTAAGGAACATATCCATACAGAGGATTGCTATCAGACAGAACAGGTCTTGATTTGTGAATTGGAAGAAAACGAAGGGCATCAGCATACGCAGGCGTGTTATGAGTATCGGCTGACTTGTGAAAAAGAGGAGCACCAGCATACTGCAGAATGCTATTCTGATCCTTCGGCTGATTTGGAGACAGCAGCTGTCTGGGAAAAAACACTTCCGGATACGTTGTCAGAAAACTGGGATGAAGCGCTTTTGGCGGTGGCGGAAAGCCAGATTGGCTATACGGAAAGCAGTCGGAATTTCATTCTGGACGATAACGGAAATAAAAAGGGCTATACCCGCTATGGTGAGTGGTACGGTTCCCCCTACGGTGACTGGTGTGCGATGTTTATTTCCTTCTGTCTGCATTATGCGGGAATCCCGGATGAAGCAGTTCCCTATGCTGCAGGCTACCATACGTGGCAAGTACAGCTTAACGATTTGAAACTATGGGAAAATTCGCAGTATACGCCGGTACCGGGCGATCTCGTGTTCTTCGATTATGATGACGACAACAGCGCGGAGCAAGTGGGAATTGTGGAGTCTGTGGACGATGAGCGGCGAATGCTTTATACCATCGAGGGCAACAGCGGGGACGCCGTGATTCGCCGTGAATATAACTGGAACGATGCAAATATCTTAGGTTATTGTAATCTGGGATTGGCCAGGTCGCGCTATGAGAATGCATATGAGTTGAACTATAACGGTGAGGATTATACAGTAACTGTCCGATATACTGCTGATGCGCAGATTCCGGAAAATGCTGTGCTTTCTGCACGGGAGCTTAGCGGAGAAGAGTACGACGAAAGCTGCCGCCAGGCCATGGAGGCTATGGGCGTGGATAAGCTGAGTTTTGCACGATTCTTTGACGTCAGCTTCCTGTCAGACGGTGAGGAGATCGAACCGTCTGCCCCGGTCGATGTTACAATTCAGTATGCAGAGCGCGTCGAAGTAGAGGAAGGCCAGATTAGTAACGCGATTCATTTTACTTCTGATGGTACAGAAGTGCTTGATACAGAAGTGGAGCAGGAAGAAGGCACTTCGACAGTCTTCTCATTTACGCAAAGCAGCTTTTCTACGGTTGGAATAGCTGTCGGTATGGCGGCAGTGCCGTATGCAGATCGACCAAATTCGCAGACGGGGACTCACACGAATGAGCTGAAAGAAGGCGAGTGGTATATCCTGTATGCGGTGAACGACGACGGCACAGGTTATGCCATAAGCACGGCGAATCCGACGAAAGCAGTCGTACTGAACCAGGCAAGTACTAACCGTGGTGCGGTGAAATATAGCGGCAGTGAAGATGTGCTCTGGCAGTATACAGCAAACGGATTCTGTAACAGCAGCGGACAATATCTGACGTTTACTCATAAAGCGGGAAGCTGGTGGGAATCAGACATCAGCTGCAGCGCGAGTACGACCCATGCCGGAGTTACCTACAATGCAACGTATAACGCATTGTATAACATGGAGCGGACACCGGATCCGAATGGAGATGATGCACTTTGGTATAACACGGTGTGGGCGCAGTTGTGGGTGCCGGGTTTCAGCGGATGCTCAGCGAAGAGCCTGGGTGTACCGCAAGATAGACGCCATTATATCGCGCTTGTATCGAACGGGGGAGGCACGACGACAGGCTCTCGTCATCCCATGGGTTCTGTCACCGGAACACCGGATGCGGGCGAACTGGTTCTCTACAATATTGATGCATCGGAGAACAGTACGCCGAAGCCTTTGGCGGGTGTTGAGTACACAATTTATTCGTCAGACGGTAATGGGAATAAAACAGGTATTGTAAGAAGCCTTGCAACAGTCGATGCGTTCTCCCTGGCGATTGGCAGGCTTGATCCCGGTACGTACATTGTGGAGCAGACCGGTGTCCCGGATGGCTATGTGGTATATCCGCAGACCAGAGAATTTACAGTAGGTCAGGACGGACGGGCGACGATTGGCGTGTTTTATGATTATAAGGCGGGAGAAGACGGTTTTTATACCGAAAAAACGGCGCAGGTTATAGATTATATCAATCGTACCTATGAGATTGACCTGTCGGCCGCTTCTGGAAAATATGGATATGATTTGGATAATTTGAATTTCTCTCTGGTGGTTGACCAGTCCAATTCCATGCTGTTCCCGGCAGAACTGACGGATACGGAAAAAACAGTAAGGCTATATGGGCAAGGGAAGAGTCCGGATACGTGGAGCTGGGGAGTAAGGGTACCGGGGACTTCCAACAGCTCACGGTTGGACGATCTTAAGCTTGATAAGAGCCAGGTTTACTATATCATTACCGATGAGAGCCAAAGCTCGACGGTATGGGCAATCTGGTATGACAGTACAAACAAAGGATGGTGCTATCAGGATGCGTCCTATTACGCAAAGGCACAGTTTCATGAGTTGGGACTCACGCAAAATGTGCTGCAGAATGAAAAGACTGTAGAGTTTCCCAAGTCTAATGAAGCGTATGATGGGGCGAAAGCCGGAGGCGGCTTGAATCAGGCCATAGGAGGAGGACTTTCAGGAGATAAAGAGACGGACGTAAAAGGCAACGGTTCAAAGGAATATAAACTCTATACCGGCAGTCAGTATAACCGTCTGCATGAACTGCAGGAAGGAGTGAGTATTCTTGCCAGTCTCCTTGGTTCCCTGAATGAGAGCACTACGCTGCAGCTTGTGACGTTCTGCTCTACTGTCAAAACGTGTACAAAAGAAACTCTGAATAATAATGGCGTGCAGCAGGTGATTGACGCGGTTAACAAGATCAGCACGGATGGCGGCACCCGTCAGGATCTGGCGCTTAATCATGTAAGTGATAAAAACGAGAATGATATAAAAAGTGGTAAGAAAAACTATGTCATTCTGATTACCGACGGTGCTCCTGTCGGAACATCACCAGATAAAGTGAAAACATCTGCGAAAAATTTGACGGATCGGAGTAAGAATGGAAATAAGGATGTGACCCTGATCACGGTTGGTCTTTCCATGAAAAATGTCGTCGGCGGAAGCCAGACGCTGAAGGATATTGCTTCGGACAGAGACGACGGTGGCAAATGGAGCTATGCTGCAGAGAGTTCCGGTGAATTATCCAATATTCTGATGAACGAGATATTCGGTTCCATAGCCAAACTGCATTTCAGCGCCGCAACCAGTGCTATCCGTGATACGATCAGCAGCAGCTTTTATCCGATCAATCCGGATACAAACGCTCCCCTCGAGTCAGGAACCTGGATTGGTCTGGACGGAAAGGTACTGACTAATCCGAGTACCGGGCAGAAGAAAAATGCCGGTCAGGTCCTTTACGACGATCAGGCAAAGGAGTGGTATGTAGAGTGGTCTGACCAGATATTACCTGAACAGAGCACTGGAAGTAAGTGGAGCGGTAAGCTTTATGTCAAGGCGAAAGAGGATTTTATCGGCGGAAATGCCATTGATACCAACAAGTCGGCAACGATTACGCTGAAGGATGGAGAGCAATTGTCATCGAAGCCTCTTGAAATGGAGTCTCCAACGGTCAATGTTCGTCTGCTGGAAATGGACAAATATACAGCGGAAGCAACGGTATTTCTGGGAGATCCGGTCTGCCGGGACGGCTATGATGAGGCGCATAAAAATGGTATTCCCGATGTTATGGAGGATTTCTATGGCAGAATTGCAATTAACAAGATTGTGCCGGGAACGGGTTCTGTATACAACAAAGCTGATGCGACGGAGGAAGCCGGATGTCACGAAAAGACCTTCACGCTGCCGTATGCAATCGGACAACTAACGAGGGAACAGTGGGAGCGGTTGGAAAGGGGCGAATCGCTTACCATTCCGTACACCTATGACGATGACAGCAGTCACGGCCCAGTGGGGGAATTCACCCTGAAGCTTCGTCAGGAAGGTGTGGGCCATAACGGTGAGACATGGGGATATGAACCGCATGAGATGCACGAGGTCGGTCATAACGTATGCAAATACTATCTGGATGTCACTTACACAGCTTACAAGCTTGGAGAAAAAGACCGTCCAGACAGTACTGTGCATAACGGAGAGAAAGGTCCGGGCACAGAAGTCGGCGGCAGCAGCGCCGGTCCCACAGTGCAGGAAGGAGCCGGAACATACACGAAAACACATGAGTACGATATCAGTGTGCTGGACGGCAAGATCGCTGTGAAAAAAGAAATTGATTCTACCTTGGTTTCCGCTCAGGAGCAGACATATGCTTTCCTTCTGAGCAGGCTGGAAGTTGACGATAAAGGTGAGACGGCAAAAACGAAGGTGGCCTATGGTACGGTCACGATTCCGGCAGGTCAAAGCGAAGCGGCTTCCTACACGCTGCAAATGTACGATAGCCAGGAAAATCTGACAGATACGACTTATACGGGTGAGGGCGCCCTGCTGTTCCAGCATTTAAAAAGAGGCTCCTACCTTCTGGAAGAGCCAAATGACGATCAATATCATGTGGACGGTATTCAGGTACAGGAGGATAATACCAACTGTCCATATCACGTGTATGAGGAGGACTCAGCGGTATCGTTCCACATTGGCTATCGACCTGTGAGTGCTGACGATGATGTGGGCGAAGATGTTATTCGCTATGGTTATACCGTTAGCGAAGACGGACACCACATTATCTATAGTGATGCAGAGGGAGAGCTTGCCGATTATCATGCTTATTCTTATGGCTATGCCAAGATAACAAATACCAGAACGACGGTACCTATCGAGATCCCGGTGCGGAAGATCTGGGGTGCAGGTACGGGAAAAGGCGAAGTCTATGTAGCGCTTTGTGATCAGGATGGAAATCTCGTTTTGAACAGCGATGGAAAAGCGCAGCTTCTGTCCCTGAAAACGGGGAACAACTGGACGGATAAATTTACCGTTTCCCTGCCAAGCGGTACACCAGTGCCGGATTATACGATTCGGGAGGTTGTTCTGTCCGACACGGCAGGGACGGAGGCGGTCATTGTGAATGAAGGGGATTCTCCGGTTTATATTGAAAAAGTGATTCAGGAGCACGAGTTGATTGTAATCGGCGGCGAGGACTATTCGCCGGAATATGGCAAGGATGAAGGAACTCTGATTGTTACAAATCATAATGCCCGTAAACTGCCTGACGCAGGCGGCCCCGGCACAATGTTGTATATAGTTTGCGGTCTTGCGATGATTGCAGGCGGCTTCCTATATGGATGCGGACTAAGGCACAGAAAGTGTGAAAGGAGGTTGAAATAATAACGTTTCCATACGCGATGCAATTTGTACGTGCTGCGGCGCATCAACTGTAAAACATAATATACAAAGGAAAGGATTTTGATAAAATGAGACACTTTAAGAAAATTCTCAGTTTATTGCTGACACTGGTTATGGTGCTGGCAATGGGTGTTACTGCATTCGCAGCGGAGAGTGGCTATACAATCACCATTACTCCGAATTCGGATGACACAACAACACATACCTATGAGGCATATCAGATTTTTGCAGGAGACCTGGCTACCAAGGAGGATGGCACAAAGGTGCTTTCTAATATCAATTGGGGTGTCGGTGTAAACGGATCCGCACTTTTGACTGCATTAAAAGGCAGCGACAAATTCGGGGAGACAAATCCCTTTGCTGATTGTACAAACGCCGAGACGGTTGCTGAGGTTTTAAAGGGCTTTGACAACGATGCTGCCACTACACAGGCATTCGCGGATCTGGCGGCGGCAAATACTTCTGAGACAACATCCGGTACTTATGCGAACAATGCAATTACCGGTCTTACAGCAGGCTATTACCTGGTAAAAGATACAAACTATACGATTGGCACAGATGGTAAGGACGGTGCATATTCCCGATTCCTTCTGGGTGTTGTGGGCGATGTAACTGTGAACGCCAAGTCCGAGGTTCCCACGGTTGATAAGAAGATCAAGGATGGAGAACAGAAGATAGAAGCGAACACCGCCAGCATTGGTGACAGCATTCCTTATGTGGTAACCTCTAATGTTCCTGATATGACTGGCTATGACAAGTATTTCTTTGTTCTGAAGGATACGATGTCCAAGGGTCTGACCTTTAATGATGATGTGGCAATTACAGTCGGTAATAAAGAACTGAAGAAAGAGAATGGGGATTTCACCGTTACAGAGACGAAAAACGCTGACGGCACGACCGACATTGAGATCGTTCTGAACAATTTCATCCAGTACAAGGATCAGAAGGATGCGGCGATTACTGTAACATACTCCGCTACTTTGAACCAGGATGCAGACCGCACTCAGACCGGTAATGTCAATGAGGTAAAACTTCAGTACTCCAACAATCCTAACTATGATTACAAGGGCGAGAACAAGCCTTCAGGGGACGATCCTGTCGGTGAGACTCCAAAATCGACCACAAAAACATACACCACCGGTATTGAACTGACAAAGGTTGACGGCGCGAATCAGGAGAAAAAGCTTGCAGGTGCGAAATTCCAGATTTCCGGTACGGCTATGAAGGTAGTTCTGGTCAATAAAGAAATGTATAAGGAATCTGCAAACGGCACTTATTACATGCTGAAAGATGGTACTTATACTGAGACTGCTCCTACCGAAGCAACCACTGACAAGTATGACTCCACTGAGACAAAGTACGAGAAGGTCACTGTGGTAAATAAGGAAACTAAGGCAGAAGAAATCACAGCTATTGGTTACACGGACAAAAACGGTGTCCTGACCTTTGAGGGTCTTGCAGCAGGTACATACGAAATTACAGAGTTGAAGGCTCCTGATGGATACAATATGCTGAAAGCTCCTATTACAGTTGTAATTAGCGGACAGGCAGCAATGGAAGGATGCACATGGTCTGCAACGGTTAAGAGCGGTAACGATACATTGACCTCCAGTGTAGATGGTAATATGATCAAGTTTTCCGTGCAGAACAATTCCGGTTCCACACTGCCGTCTACCGGCGGCATCGGTACCACAATCTTTACGGTTGTCGGTATCATACTGATGGTCGGCGCGGCAATTCTTCTTATCACGAAGAGAAGAATGGCTGGGAGCGAAAACAAATAATCTCAGCACTTCCGGTTTATAGCAATACAAGATACCGGAGCGGGGCGTGAAGGCTTACGCTTCCGCTCCGGATGTTTTATTTCAGCAACAGTAGGGAGAGGAGCATGAAAAAACATATTTCAACGATCCTGTTGGTTGCCGTATTTTTCGTGGGTCTCTCCGTGCTGTTGTATCCCACGGTCAGCAATTATGTCAATTCGAAACACCAGTCGAAATTGATTGAAGCTTATGAAACGAAGGTATCCAACATGACGGAGCATGATTTCAGTGAAATATTTGCTGATGCCGAGGAGTATAACCGGCAGCTTATGGATAATACCGACGCATTTTACCATCCGGAAACAATTCCGGGATATAACGAAATACTGAATATAACCGGCAATGGCATTATGGGCTATCTTACGATTGACAAAATCAACATAGAATTACCAGTTTATCACAGTGTTGACGATGGCATTTTACAGATCGCGGCAGGGCATCTGCCCGGCACCAGTCTGCCGGTGGGAGGAGAGAGTACGCACTGTGTTCTATCCGGTCACAGAGGGCTTCCAAGCGCTAAGCTGTTCAGTGATTTGGATAAACTGGAGGTGGGAGATACCTTCCGTCTTACGGTACTGAATCGAATATTGATTTACGAAGTAGATTCTATAGAGATTGTTCTTCCCACGGAGGTGGAGAATTTACAGATTGTACCCGGTGAGGATCGCTGCACGCTTGTAACCTGTACGCCGTATGGAGTTAATACGCATCGGCTGTTGGTACATGGAGTGAGAACTGATGGAGAATCCGGGAAGCCCTATATTTATGCAGCCAACGAAGGGGTGCGAATTGATCCGTTGCTTGTGGCTCCGGCTGTGGCAGCACCGATGTTAGTTATACTGCTGATTGTGCTGCTCGTACATACCGGCAAAAGCGGAAAAGCATCAAAATCGAAAGAAGGGTTGAAGGATGAAGAGAAAACGGAATAAACACATACTCGGGATTTGCTTTGCAATATGTCTGGCAATGCTGCAGGCAGTACCTGCTTTTGCTGCTGATATTTCCGGTTTTGATCCGGCGCGCAGAGGGACTCTGACAGTGATTTATCGTACTGCGGGAGATAATACGCCGATGGCAGGAGCAGAGATTACGCTATACCGTGTGGGGGACGGAACGGTGCGGGCAGACGATGAGCAATACATTTTCACTTACACGAGAGAATTTATAGATTGCGGAATTGGGCTTACAGAGCCTTATGATGCGGCACTGGCGGAAGGCCTGAGCAAATATGCAGCCAGGCAAAAAATTGCAGGACAAACGGAGAAAACCGACAGGGATGGAACTGTAAAATTCGAGGGACTGACGCCGGGGTTGTATTTGGTTGTGCAGACTGGCAAAGCGGAAGGGTTTTCTGTCTGCGCGCCGTTCCTCTCCTGTGTTCCTACAGCCGATGAAAAGGAGTGGATTTACGATATTGATGCAACGCCCAAGGCCGATATCCGGCGTCTGACGGAGATTACGGTGAATAAAGTCTGGAATGATGACGGAAAAGACCGTCCCGCTGAGGTAACAATACAGCTTCTGCATAACGGTAAGGTCTATGATACGGTGAAACTGTCCGAGAGTAGCGGGTGGACCTATACGTGGAAGTCCCTTTCTGAAGATGAGAATTGGTCGGTACAGGAGATTAATGTTCCGAAGGGGTATATTGCAACCTATAAACAAAACGGTATGACCTTTACAGTGAACAATACGCCGGCCTTGATTCAAACAGGACAGCTGAACTGGCCTGTTCCTGTATTTGCAGGCGTGGGACTGTTTCTTGTATCTGTGGGATGGATTCTGATTCGTTCCGGGAAGAAAGAAAAAAATGACTAGGAAACGGACTGTCGGTGTAACGCTTTTCGTTATTGGTGTACTGATGATAGGGGCTTCCCTTCTGCTGGTTTTATGGAACGAAACCGAAGGGCGGCGGGCAGAGAAGGCCGCAGAAGCAGTTTTACCGTTTCTGGAGGATGAAATAGAAAAAAGGTCTGATGAAGACTCGGATATCCTGCCGCCTGACCCTGCTTTTGATGAAATGACTGTGGTGGGGATTGACGGCTGCGGCTATATCGGCTATCTGTTGATTCCGGCGCTTGATTTGGAACTTCCGGTAATGTCCGAGTGGGATTATTCAAGATTAAGAGTTGCGCCTTGTCGTTATTATGGCTCGGTCAATACGGACGATCTGGTGATCGCTGCACACAATTATACACAGCATTTCGGAATGCTCAAAAATCTTTCGGCAGGTGATGAAGTGTACTTTATCGATATGGACGGTATTACTTACGATTATACGGTCGGGAGTATTGAGACGTTGAATCCGACGGATGTGAAGCAGATGGTGGAGAGCGAATGGGACTTAACCCTTTACACCTGCACCTACGGTGGGCGTCAACGCGTTACGGTACGCTGTAAAAGGGGGGATTCACATGAAAAAACTTCAAACAGGAGAGGCAGAGGAAAATCATAAGAATCGACAAAAAATATGCAATCCAAGATTTCGGGATTTAACCGGGCGGGAATTCGGAAAGCTGTTGGTTCTTTATCCAACAGATAAGCGCATGGATGGAGGAAGTGTAGTGTGGCATTGTCAATGTGCCTGTGGAAATTTTGCGGATGTTTCCAGCCGCAGACTGATAAGAGGGAAGGTTTGTTCCTGCGGATGTCTTTCCAATCCGCCTTTGGAAAATTTAATTGGTAAAATATTTGGAAGATTGACTGTGAAAGAATGTATGGGGAAGGAAAGAAAAGCACTGGCGAATTCCAAAATCACCGTTACCTACTGGAAATGTGAGTGTGTGTGCGGAAATACCGTGATTGTAAAGCAATCGGAATTGCTGAATGGGGATACGCAAAGCTGTGGATGTCTGCAGAAAGACCGTGCCAGAGAATCTCTGAAATTGATTGATCATACTTCCGTCGCAGTGATTGAAAGAACCCGTGAGAGGCCGAGAAGCTCAAATAAAAGCGGATATACCGGTGTGAGTTATGACAAGCGCACAGGCAAATGGACAGCCTATATTAATTTTAAGAAAAAACGTTACTGGCTGGGACGGTATGCACATATAGAGGATGCGATGAAGATTCGCAAGGAAGCGGAGGAACGGCTGTTTGGCGAGTTCCTGGATTGGTACTACATGACGTATCAGACCACGAGCAACAAAATAGAGGCCGGTTCACAAGAAATCACCTGTCAGTGATCTGTCGGGTAAGAGGTTTGGAAAGCTTGAAATTATTACGTCAGGAAGCAGCAGAGCTCCCTGGCGTTTTTGTATATTCTGGGTCGTTTGCAGAAACATGCAAGGAGCAAATCAATACCTGATGTATGGCTACATCGCAATGGTAATGCAGAAGAAGAGTTTTATAACATTTTGCAGAGGGATATACTGCCGCTCTTTTTACGCCCATCTTACGAGATATATTATCGCCGGGATATTCATAAAAATAGTTATGGGGGCTTTTATACTCTGGCCTGCAGGGGAAATTTTCAGGAACCAGAGGTATGTAAAGCGAAAAAAGAGAGGAGACGGTAAAAATGAAACAAAAAAGAGGGATTTTGGACAATTATTTTGGGATAACCCAATATGGTTCCAACATGAGGACAGAAATTCTGGCAGGTCTTACAACATTCATTACACTTGCCTATATTCTGGTTCTAAACCCACAGGTTCTTGCAGATCCTTACGTAATTATGGGGGATGTGGGAATGGCCACTAAGATTGCCAATGGTGTATTTATTGGTACTTGTGTTGGAGCATTTATTGGAACAATCTTATGTTCGATATATGCGAAGACGCCGTTTGCACAGGCGCCTGGTATGGGACTGAATGCTTTCTTTGCGTACACCGTTGTGCTTGGTATGGGATATACTTATAATCAGACACTTGTAATTGTATTGATTTCTGGTATTTTTTTTATTGTTATTACAACGGTTGGTTTGCGGGAAGCTATCATCCGTGCAATTCCGGATTGTGTAAAGGCGGCCATTACTCCCGGTATTGGCTTGTTTATTACAATTATTGGTCTGAAAAATTCAGGGCTGGTGGTGGCCAACGACGCAACTTTGGTAGGCTTGGTGGACTTTTCAACATGGAGAACTGCAGACGTTGATAAGACCCTCCTTGGCGGAGCGCTGGTTTCAATTATTGGTCTGATTACAATTGGTGTACTTCATGTGAAAAAGGTAAGAGGTTCTGTTTTGATTGGTATTTTAGTGTCCACAATCATTGGAATTCCGATGGGGGTAACAAAATTATCTTCTTTTGATATGAATATTGCAGGAAAATTCCGGGATTTCATGGAAGTATCCTTTTTCAAACTTGACTTTGCAGGTTTGGTGGATAACAGTGGAAGTAATGCATTGGAGATTATTTTTACGATATTCATGCTTGTAATCAGCTTTTCACTTGTTAATATGTTTGACTCCATAGGAACGTTGATGGGGGCGGCAAAGCAGTCAGGTGTAGTTGATGAAAATGGTGAACCTGTCCATATGAAGGAAGCGTTGATGTCTGATGCGATTTCCACAGCAGCAGGTGCGTTGGTTGGTACTTCTACCGTTACAACAGTAGTAGAATGCAGTTCAGGTATAGCTGTGGGCGGAAAAACTGGTATGACAAGTTTGACCACTGCATTCCTTTGTCTTGGAGCAATTGTTTTTGCGCCAGTTATCAACGTTATTCCATCACAGGCAACCGCGCCGGCATTGATTTTTGTAGGTATTCTTATGCTTTCAAATATTAAAGAAGTAGATTTTTCTGCTATGGAAAATGCACTTCCGGCGTTTTGCACAATCGTTTTCATGCCATTTACATATTCTATTGCAAATGGTATTGCTTTTGGCTTGATTACTTATACACTGATGGAAGTATTTACAGGTAAAATGAAAAGGGTTAAACCATTAAGTATTATTGTGGCAATCATCTTTATTGTACGTTATGCGTTTATGACACTGTAAAATATAGCATCCAAATCGAACCCCAATAATGAAAAAGGGCACTTTCCAGGTGAGAACCTGGAGGTGCTCTTTTTAGTTGCTAAGTATGCGTGAAAAGGTCTAATGGACCTTTTTTTGCTTGCGTCCGGCGGTGCATATTGCTAACCAGTGCAAGATATCATAGATGACAGCCGGACAACAAACGATAATCTGTGTAAATGAACGCCGAAAATGAGTACAATAATGTGGGAACCAGCAAAAAGGATATCTGTAAGGAGAAAATGAAAATGGAAGAAAAATTTTTAACGACTAGAAGTATTGATGCATTTGGCAAACATTTGATTCGGGAAGAAAAGAGTGAGGCAACTATTGACAAATATCTTCGGGATGCCCGGGCTTTTCTTGGTTTTGTGGGAAAAGAGCCAGTGACGAAGGGGCAGATGATGGCCTATAAGCAGTTGTTGGTAAAACACGGTTATGCGATTGGCTCGATCAATTCCATACTGGCCAGCCTGAATAGTCTGCTGGATTTTCTGGACTGGTCGGATTGCAAGGTAAAGAACATCAGAACTCAGAAATCAGCTTACTGTGCTGAAGAAAAGGAATTGACAAAGGCTGAATATCTGCGCCTGCTGAAAGCTGCCAAGGAACACCCACAGCTTCGGCTGGTGATGGAGACCATTTGCGGTACTGGCATCCGCGTATCCGAACTGAAATATTTTACAGTGGAAGCAGTGCAATGCGGGGAGATTACTGTCAGCTGTAAGAGTAAAGTCCGGACAATTCTCATTCCCGGCAAGCTGAAAAAGCTATTGCTGGAATACGCAAAGAAAAATCACATCCAATCCGGTGCGATTTTCATCACCCGCAATGGAAAACCGTTGAATCGAAGTAATATCTGGTCGCAGATGAAAAAACTGTGCAAATTAGCTAAAGTAGCTTCCAGTAAGGTTTTTCCCCATAATCTGAGGAAGCTGTTTGCCAGAACCTTCTATGGGGTTGAAAAGGATATTGCAAAGCTGGCAGATATTCTGGGGCACAGCAGCATTAATACTACCCGCATCTATATCATGTCTACCGGGTCAGAACATCGGCGAAAAATAGAACGGCTGGGGTTGGTCGTCTAGACAAAATAAAAAAACTACATTATTTCCATAATGTAGT
>CAMQZX010000093.1 GCA_947039785.1 uncultured Lachnospiraceae bacterium
ATTATATATTTTCAATCTGCCAGTCAATGGGGGCAAGTCCGTGACTTTCCAGAAACTCATTGGTCTGGCTAAAGGGACGGCTTCCGAAAAATCCGCGATAGGCAGATAACGGACTGGGATGAGGTGCCTCCAAAATCAGATGATTGGGGTTGTAAAGCATACTTTTCTTCATCTGGGCTGGTCTTCCCCACAGAATAAACACCATGGGACGATTTTGCTCATTGAGCACACGGATAGCCGCATCGGTAAACTCTTCCCAGCCGATTCCCCGGTGAGAATTGGCCTGATGTGCACGAACAGTCAGCACTGTATTTAACAGCATTACACCCTGACGCGCCCATTTTTCCAGATAACCATTGTTTGGGATGTAGCATCCCAGATCATCGTGAAGCTCCTGATAAATATTCACCAGCGACGGTGGAATCTCCACGTCTTTCTTCACCGAAAAGCACAATCCATGAGCCTGACCATCGTTGTGATATGGGTCCTGCCCCAAAATCACCACCTTCACCTGACTCAGCGGTGTAAAATGAAAGGCATTGAAAATATCATCTGCCGGAGGAAAAATCTTCCTGCTCTGATATTCCTCATTCACCTTTTGAAATAGTTCCCTGTAATAAGGCTTTCTAAACTCACCTTTTAAAGCCTGCAGCCATTCTCCTGATATTGGAGCCATGTTCCTTCCCCTTTCTTATCGTCTCACCGACACACCCCGTTCGGCCAGATAGTCCTTTACTTCCATAATTTCCAGTTCTTTATAGTGAAACAGCGAAGCTGCTAAAGCTGCATCTGCCCCGGCCTCTGTCAATGCATCATAAAAATGCTCCAATGTCCCCGCACCACCGGAGGCAATTACAGGAATGGATACTGCCCTGGCAATGGCTTGAGTCAGCTCAATGTCGTATCCTGCCTTAGTTCCGTCACAGTCCATGCTGGTCAGAAGAATTTCTCCGGCCCCCAGGCTTTCCACCGTTCTTGCCCATTCCACTGCATCGATTCCCACATCAATACGACCACCGTTTTTGTATATATTCCAACCGCTGCCGTCTTCCCGTCTCTTGGCATCAATGGCAACTACCACGCACTGGCTTCCGAATTTCAAAGCCGCTTCCTGAACCAGCTGTGGATTGTTGATTGCAGACGAGTTGATGGAAATCTTATCCGCACCCTCCCGAAGAAGCATACGGAAATCGTCTACGGTACGAATACCGCCTCCCACGGTAAATGGAATAAACACATTGGCAGCTACCTGACGCACCATATCCACTACCGTATTGCGGTTATCAGAGGATGCCGTGATATCAAGAAAGACCACCTCGTCGGCGCCGGCTTTGTCGTATGCTTTGGCAATTTCCACCGGATCTCCGGCATCCTGAAGATTTACAAAATTTACACCCTTCACCACACGTCCGTTGTTTACATCCAGACAGGGAATAATTCTCTTAGTAAACATTACGCGTCCCTCCTATCCAGCTTGGCAAAGTTCTCCAATATCTTCAGGCCCATAGTACTGCTTTTCTCGGGGTGGAACTGGCAGGCAAACACATTGCCCTGCTCCACAGATGCATGAATGCAGGTGCTGTACTCAGTGGTTGCCTTTACAATCTGCTCGTCTTCTGCCTTCAGATAATAGGAATGAACAAAATAAACATAAGTATCCTCCGGCACATCCTGAAACAGGCGTCCATCGTGCTGCAAATGAAGGGAATTCCATCCCATATGGGGAATCTTCAGTCCCTCCTGCTCCGGAATCCTCAAAATCTCACCTTTTAAAATTCCCAGGCCTTCCACTCCAGGAGCCTCATCACTTCTCTGAAACAACAGCTGCAGGCCCAGGCAGATTCCCAGAAATGGAATCCTTTTATCCACAACCTGATGAATCACATCCACCAAACCATAGCTGTGCAGCTTCTCCATGGCATCTCCAAAATTCCCCACACCGGGAAGAATCACTTTATCTGCTGATAACATAGTATCCGGATCTCTGGTCACCACCGGTTCCTCGCCCAGATGCACCAGAGCCTTCTCCACACTTTTGATATTTCCGGCATCGTAATCAATGATTGCTATCATAATATTCTCCTCACTTTATTCCTGACATTCATTGCGTCAGACCAATCATAGATGCTATTTTAACATAAAATCCCATGAATGTACAGAATCTGACATTGAGAAAAAAACAACGAATAAATGGGGTTACTGTTCACTCCGTTTTCGACAACACGCTCTGCAGTAACCAAATGGGAACAGCACTAATTAAAATAACTGTTCCCATTCATTCTGCCTGTATTTGCTTCTATCCACAATTCAGCTCAAACCAGAATGCCACTCCATTGTCATAATTTTTCACCCCAAAAGACTGGTGATGAGATTCCATAATTGCTTTGACAATGGACAGTCCAATACCGCTGCCGCCGTATTCCCTGGTTCTGGCTTTGTCCACTTTGTAAAATTTATTCCAGATATTTTCGATATCTTCCTGCGGAATCGGTTTTCCAGTATTAAATACGGAAATATGCGCCTTCTTCCCCAGCTTTTGTATCTTGATCTCTATGGTCTTATTGTCATCCAGATGATTTAAGGCGTTGGTAAAGAAATTAGTCACCACTTCTTCAATCTTAAATTCATCTGCCCAGACATACAGAGATTTCATACCTTCGCAGATTACCTTTGCCTCCTTTTGCTGTACCAGAATATCGGACTTCTGCACCACGCCATTTACCAGGGCCGCGATGTCAAACCGCTCAATAGAGACAGAATCCTGTCCGGACTCCAACTGATTCAGATTCAGCAGCTGCTTTACCATCCGGTTCATTTTACCAGCCTCATCAATGATTACATCACAGTAAAATTCCATGCTCTCCGGATCGTCGTTGATGTTATCCTTTAATCCTTCCGCATATCCCTGTACCAGAGCAATGGGTGTCTTCAGTTCATGAGACACGTTGTCCAGAAACTCTTTACGCATTTTGTCAATCTTAATTTTATCGGCAATGTCTTTCTCAAGCTCAAGATTGGCCTGCTTCAGTTCCGTAATGGTGGCTTCCAGCTGCTCCGACATACTGTTAAAATTCTCACCCAGTGCGTCAATCTCATTCCTCTTTCTGCTGTGATATTTCGTCTCAAAATCCAGATTGGCCATCTGTCTGGAAATCTCAGTCAACTCACTGATTGGCTTTGTCAGATGATTTGTCAGGAAAATAATTATAAAAGCACTAAACACCACAATCACAATCCCCACATAGACAAAGAACCGATTGGAAATCTCCGCACTTTCCCGGATGCTCTCCAGAGGGGAACGGATCAGGCAGCTGTTGCCATTCTGCAAAGTTCCCCACAGCTCCACATAATCCATTCCCACAAAGCTGTCCTTGCTCTTTTGTATCACAAAATAGCTATTTTGTGATAACACTTCGGAATCACTGTTGCTCTCCAATCCTGTCTGATATCCAAACAGTCTGGTAATCAGCTGCTTCTTCTCCCGCTCCTGACCGCAATACTTCACAATACTGTTGGTGGGATTTGTGATCAGCCAGCTTAAATTATTCTCCGAACTGGCAATGGCAAGTGAATCTGTAATCTCTTCGTCATAGAGATCACAATTCTCCAGCTCTTCATAGGCTTCCTTCAAGACTTCTTCCTTCTGGGTTACATAATAGCTCTCCAAAAAAACAATATTAATCACACCAATAGTCAGAAGGGACAAAAGTACCAGACCGATGAAGGTAACCGCCAGCTGATTTCTCAATCTCTGTTTCATACATTATCTACCTCAAACTTATATCCCATGCCCCAGACAGTCTTAATATATTCTCCCTTGTCTTTCAGCTTGCTTCTCAGCTTCTTCACATGTGTATCAATGGTGCGGGCATCTCCAAAATAATCGTAATTCCAGACAGAATTCAAGATTTTCTCCCTGGAAAGAGCAATTCCCTGATTTTCCATGAAATAAGTTAAAAGTTCAAATTCCTTGTAGCTTAACTCAATGGTTGTTCCCTCAATGGTCACCTGATGTGCAGATTTATCTAAAAGAATTCCTCCAGCCTCCAGCACCGCTGCCTGTCCGGTCTGGTTTGTTCTTCTTAAAATCGCCTCCACTCTTGCTACCAGAATCTTAGGGCTAAAGGGCTTGGAGATATACTCATCTACGCCAAGCTCAAATCCCAGCAGTTCATCCCTCTCATCACTTCTGGCAGTCAACATGATAATGGGCACTTTGGAATACTGGCGAATTTCCCGGCACACCTGCCATCCGTCCATTTTCGGCATCATTATATCCAGAATAATCAGGGAAATGTCCTTATTGGCAAAAAACAGATCCACAGCCTCCGCTCCATCTTCCGCCTCCATCACCACAAAGTCCTTCTTAGTCAAAAAGTCCTTCACCAGCTTTCTCATGCGGCTCTCATCATCCACCACTAAAATCTTTAATTTATCCATTCAATGACCTCCTCATATGATTTTTCTCACTAACAAAATACTCTATGTGCGTCTCTCAAAATCATGTGTTTCATGAAAGCCTGAAACACATGGCCGTTTGCCCCTGGTAACATCTTATTTTTCTAATCATATCAGAGAAATATGATATAACTGTGAACAATTAAGTCTTTTTTGTTTCTCCTTCGTACTGGTTCATAGAATATACAACACAAAAAATAAAAAGTGCCGCAAATACGGCACTTTTTCATGGACCTGAGGGGAATCGAACCCCTGTCCGAAAATCTATCCCATGTACTTCTACTATCATAGTCAGTTCTTTGACATTCCCTCCACCGGACGGTAACTGACAATCTTCCGGGTTTAGTAGCTTCATAATACGCCTACAGGCTCAAAGCTTTGCCTGTATCGTTTCTCACATGGTCGACGCCAGGTTCTTAATGTGTGAGTGCACTAAGGCTGACGAGCAGCAACTAGGCTGCTAACGCTAAATTTTCGTCTGCGTTTATATTTAGATTTGCAATTTGACGCATCGCCTGCGGATAGCTTCTCCATCTTCAAAATCCCCGTCGAAACCAGTACAAGCCCTTATATCATAAATAAATCTGTACCGGTGCAGACATTTTTAAGTGATAATCATACATCTATATACATGATTATCATTCCTTGGTATTCTAACATAGATTTTTGTTTCTTTCAAGGGAAAACTTCCAAGTCTCACTGGAACATGCAGTGCGAAATGATGCAATATGCATCATTTCTGTGCATCGCGCAGCGTGTTGCTGGGAACGGAGTGAACTGCAACGCTGTTTCTAATACAGGTTCTTCACCTTGAAATCTCTCTCAGCCTCTCTTCTCTGATCTTTTTTGGCAATGTCCTGGCGTTTGTCGTAGAGCTTTTTACCTTTGGCTGTTCCAATCTCCACTTTCACAAGACTTCCCTTAAAGTATACACGAAGAGGAACCAGAGTAAACCCTTTTTCTGCAATTTTTCCTTCAATCTTATTAATCTCCGAACGGTGAAGCAGCAATTTTCTCACACGTAAAGGATCTTTGTTGAAGATATTTCCCTTCTCATAAGGACTGATATGCATTCCATAGATAAACATCTCCCCGTTCTCAATACGGATAAAGGCTTCCTTCACACTGCATTTTCCCATACGTAAAGACTTTACCTCAGTTCCTGCCAGGGAAATGCCGGCCTCATATTTATCTTCGATAAAATAGTCATGATATGCCTTCTTATTGTTAGCAATCAGACGAATGTTCGACTCTTTTTTCATTTTCGGCTCCTGTCTTTTTTACATGCCAGGCAACTTGGAAAGGATCCGCCAGACCTTTTCACGCATGCTTGGCAACACAGAGCATGTCCTGCAACCGGAACACGCTCGCTCCTACAATTTTCCTGTTTTCAGATAATCCACACACTTATTCAAAATTATCCTGGACGCATCCTTGGTATAATGAAGGCCATCCACAACTGTAATTTCCGTTGTTGTATACTTCTTCGTCAGACAGCTGGTCATATCAATGTATTTGAAAGAGGGATTCAATCCCGCTTTCAGCTTCTTATTAAAAGTATTGATCATACTCTGTCTGCGGTCACTATACCATCTGGGATATTGGATCAGCTTATCTTCATCCACCGGATTAACTGACATATAATACAGGTCACAATCCTCTCCCCGGGCCAGATTGGACATTTGCTTATTCATAAAATTCAGGTATTTATCAATATGCTCCAAATCATTGACACCCAGATTAAACACGATGGCTGTATGACCGCCTCCCTGTGCAATCTCCTTCATGATTTTATCATAAGCCGTGTAAGCCAGCCATTTATAGCCCATTCCAGACTCAGCGATAAACTTCACTCCAGGCGCAGTGATACCCGCTTTCTGGGTTCTTGCCATGCGAGAGTCACCTACCATAAGGATTTTCTTATAGGGTTTTTTTGTGCCGCTGTTTTTATCCGCTTTTCGCTCCAACACGCCTTTTTTATTCACATACCACCACTGGTTTCCTTTGGCAATCCACTTGTCCTTCTGGATATAGCTGCGCTTGAGAAAATAATATTTTTTACCGGAAATCGTATTCCAGCCGCTTAATTTCCCCTTCTTAGGGCAGCAATAATACGTTTTCCCATTTTTCTTGATCCAGCCATTTACTGCACCTTTAGAATCTACGTAATAATAGGTTCCTTCGATTTTCGCCCATCCGGTAACTTTTTTATGCTTGGAATCGTAATAATAACGTTTTCCCCCAGAAGTCTCCCACTTTCCATTGGTATAAGAAGGAATGCTTGCGGCATTTACAACGGTACTTCCCACCGGCACCAAAGCCAGAATCAGCACCAGCATCAGTAATCCTCTGATGCAGTAAGTCTGCCTGCTGGCAGTTGATCGTTGATTGTTTCTTCCTAACATAGCTGTTTTCAGTTTCCTTTGTACTCACTCAATTTAAACGGATCTTCCTAATCCTCTTCTTCGCGGATGATAAAGTCGATGGTCTTCAGGTAAGTATCTACTTCCATCACCCGGACTTTTACCTGCTGCCCCATAACGTAACGATGCCCCGTCATCTCACCGATGAGGCTGCGGGTCTCCTCGTCATAATTATAAAAATCGTCCCGCAAAGAAGTCACATGAACCAGACCTTCTATGGTATTGGGCAATTCCACATACAGTCCCCATGCGGTAACTCCGGAAACCACACCCGCAAATTCCTCTCCTATGTGCGTCAGCATATACTCCGCCTTCTTAAGTTTCTCTGTCTCCCGCTCTGCCTCCTCAGCTCTGCGCTCCATGGCACTGGATTGCCGGGCAACATCGTCTAATATCATAGCATATTTCTGCTTCTTTTCCAAGTTCATTCTTCCCCGAAGTTCATCTTTAATAATTCGATGAATCTGAAGATCCGGATAACGGCGGATTGGGGAAGTAAAATGGCAGTAATACTTGGCTGCCAGGCCGAAATGTCCCACACAGTCAGTGGTGTATTTTGCCTGCTGCATGGTTCTAAGTGCCATCCGGCTGATCAAGGCCTCCTCTGGGGTATCCTGAATGCTTCGAAGAAGCTTCTGAATCTCCTTTGGAGAAATGTTTTCCTTTGACTTCTGCACGGAGATTCCCTGTCCATGAAGGAAGGTCAAAAGACTTTCAATCTTTTCCGGGTCAGGCTCCTCGTGGGTTCGATAGACAAAAGGAATCTTTTTCTTACAAAATTCCTTCGCCACTGTCTCATTTGCCAGCAGCATGAAATCTTCAATAAGCCGTGTAGCCACATTCTGCTCATAAGGCTTAATCTCTACCGGACGCCCCTGACTGTTCAGATAGATCTTACACTCCGGAAAGTCAAAATCGATGGAACCGCGGCGCTTTCTCCGCCTGCGAAGCTGGGCAGACAGCTCTGCCATCAAATCAAACATGGGAATCAATCCCTCATATCTCTCCATAGCCAGTTTATCGGTGCGCTCAATAATATTCTTCACATCCGTGTAAGTCATCCGCTCATTGACACAGATCACTGTCTCTGCTATCTGATGGCTGATCACCTTACCTTTGCTGTCAATGTCCATCAGACAACTTAGGGTAAGACGGGGCTCTCCCTGATTCAATGAGCAGATTCCATTAGACAACCGCTTTGGCAACATAGGAATCACCCGGTCCACCAGATAGACACTGGTGCCTCGTTTCAGTGCCTCTTTATCCATAGCACTGCCTGCCTGAACGTAATTGCTCACATCTGCAATATGAACGCCAAGGTGATATACGTCTCCTTCTTTTGTAAGGGAAATTCCATCGTCCAAATCCTTGGCATCTTCGCCATCGATGGTCACCACTGTCCAGTCACGAAGGTCCAGTCTTCCCTGATAATCTCCCTCGATCAGCTCATCCTTGACCCGCTCGGCCTGCTTCACTACCTTTTCCGGAAACTCTGTGGGAAGCCCATAAGACTTGGCAATAGCCAAAATATCTGTGCCGGGCTGATTGATATTCCCCAGAATCTCCACCACACGGCCTTGTGGATTTTTATTCTTACTTCCATAGTCCACAATCTCTGCCACCACTTTATCTCCCGTGACGGCTCCCATAGAGTCTGCCTGAGGAATAAACACATCGCTGGCAAATCTCGGATTGTCTGACAGTACAAACCCAAAGGAATTGCTTCTCTGATAGCTGCCAATCACCTGGCTGATTCCATGCTCCAGGATTTTCACCACCGTTCCTTCCCGGCGTTTCCCACTCTTATTGGGAAAAATGATAATCTGCACCGTATCCTTATCCATGGCACCGTGGGTCTGAGACTCCGGAATAAAAATATCCTCCTCTTCTCCCTCAATGTCCACAAATCCAAAACCCTTCATATGCCCGATATAAGTTCCTGTTGCATATTCCTCACCAGAGTGAAGTCCCCTTTGTGACCAGTCTTCCCATTCTGTATATTTATTTTTCTTTTTATTCTTAGAGGTGGATTTCTGTGGCTGATACAGTGATCTTCTTTTTTTCTCAGACTTTTTCTCTGCCTTCCTGCTGGATTTTTTGCCGGACTTTTTCTCCGCTTTTCCTTCAGAAGCCTCCATTTGCTTCATTAATTTCTTATTGATCTTCTTTGCTAAATTCCTGTCCTTATTCTTACTCTTTTTTTTACTCATCTCTTTTTAAATAATCTCCCAAAAAAAGCACCCTTGCCTTCAAACAAGAGTGCTTTTGTGCTAAAAATTCATGTTCAAAACTGCTGCCAATACAAAGAATAAGATGCCCATAATTCTGGTACCCTTCACCAAAGCACCCTCCATGGAACGGCCTTTGTTCTTACCCCAGTATGTATCTGCAGCACCTGCGATGGCACCCAGACCCTGCTGTTTACCTTCCTGCATCAGCACTACAACCGTTAACGCTATACAATCAATAGCAAAAATTACAGTCAAAATCGTTCTCAAGATTTCCATTACCAATCACACCTCCTAATCAACCAGTGATAATTGTAACATAGGGCTGAGGGGAATTCAACCTTTATTTTTATTATTCCGTACTTTCTTCTCAGTTACTGTCAGGCATACTGCCGATGGAGACGAAGACGCCAGGGTACTGCATCCCCACCGATGCCCTTTTCCAAAATCTATTTACACACTTCCTGATTAATGAATGGATGATCATAACTGGCCATTTTGCCAAGATTATCTTCAATGCGAAGCAATTGATTGTATTTTGCATTCCGGTCAGATCGACAAGGCGCCCCTGTCTTAATCTGTCCGGCTCCTGTTGCCACTGCCAGGTCAGCGATAAAGGAATCCTCTGTCTCTCCGGAGCGATGGGAAATCACTGCCTTATAGCCAGACTTATGTGCCATTTCCACTGCATCCAAGGCCTCCGACAGTGTACCGATTTGATTCACCTTCACCAAAATGGCGTTTGCCACCTGCAGCTTAATGCCGCAGCGAAGCCGTTTGATATTCGTAACAAAAAGATCATCTCCCACAAGCTGAATCCGGTCTCCCAATGCCTCCGTCAGCAATTTCCAGCCTTCCCAGTCATCCTCATGAAGTCCGTCTTCAATGGAAATAATGGGATATTTCTCCACAAGCTCCTTGTAGTATTCCACCATTTCTTTACAGCCCCGTAAGACTTCCTCTCCGGTCATCTGACTCTCACCCGGGAAATAGTAAACATCCTTTTCTTTATCATACAGTTCGCTGGCCGCCGCATCCAAAGCAATGCATACCTGCTCTCCCGGCTTGTAACCTGCCCGTTCAATGGCTTCCACAATCAGGGAGAGTACCTCGTCGGAAGAAGCCAGATCCGGTGCAAATCCGCCCTCATCGCCCACTCCTGTAGACAGCTTTCTCTCTTTTAGAATTATCTTCAGGAATTGATAAATCTCCACACAAATGCGAAGGCAATCGTGATAGCTTTCCGCTCCCACCGGCATAATCATAAATTCCTGCAAATCCACTGTGTTGTCTGCATGTACACCGCCATTTAAAATATTCATCATAGGTACCGGCATCCGCCGCGCATGACAGCCGCCAATGTACTGATACAGAGGAATCTTTAAAGCCATAGCCGCTGCCCGTGCCACTGCCATGGATACTCCCAGCATTGCATTAGCTCCCACATTACTCTTGTTTTCCGTGCCGTCTGTCTCCAGAAGCAGAAAATCGATGTAAGACTGATCCAGGGCATTTTCTCCCAGTATCGCATCGGCCAGTTTGGTGTTTACGTTGCTGACTGCCTTCTCCACTCCCAATCCCACATATTCTTCTTTATTTCCATCCCGTATTTCAACCGCTTCAAATTGTCCGGTAGACGCTCCTGATGGAACAATCGCCCGTCCTGTGCAGCCATTCAGTGCCACAATTCCCTCTCCCACTGTTACTTCCACCTCAACGGTCGGATTCCCCCGTGAGTCTAATACTTGTCTGGCGTGCACTTTTCTAATAGGTAAATATCGGTACATATGAAACCTCCTATTGCTTGATGAGGATAGTATTTCCCACCAGAAAGAATCTATACTTTATTTCAGACAAAAACCAGCTTTCCTTTTGGGGACTGGCACGCCAAAAAGCCGAGGCAGATGTTAACAAATCACCTGCCCCGGCATATAAAATGAATATTTACAACTCTCTTCTGGTATCAAACCACCGGAAACACAATCATTACTTTAAATAAATCTCCATCCAGATACAGTTCAAACTCTCCGCCCTGAAGCTCTGTCAGACTCTTGGCGATGGAAAGCCCCAGTCCGCTTCCCTCTGTGCTCCGTGATACATCACCTCGGATAAATCGCTCTGTCAGCTCATCTGCGGAAATATTCAGCGGCTGTGCGGAAATATTTTTTAAAGAAAACAAAGCCTGGTCTGCACTCTTTTGCAGATCCACATAGACTCTTGTTCCTTCCATGGCATACTTGGAAGTATTGTTGAAAATGTTTTCCAATACTCTCCACATCCGGCGGCCATCTGCATGAATCACCACAGGCGCCTCTGTCAGATTCACCACCATAGACAACTGCCTTTTGTCAAATTTCTCCTGAAATTCTCCCACCACCTGATTGATCATCTCCACCAGATTTAAATCTGCCATCTCCAGGCTGATGTTGCCTGTACTGACCTTGGAAGCTTCCACCACATCCTCTGTGAGAACCTTCAGACGCTGGGCTTTGGACTCCAGCACTTCCAGATATCCGGCAACCGTAGGATCCGGTAATTCTTCTCTCTTTAAAAGGTCAATGTAATTAATGATGGACGTCAGTGGAGTCTTGATATCATGAGATACGTTGGTAATCAGTTCTGTCTTCATACGTTCATTTTTCAAACTGTTTTCCACAGCTGCATCCAATCCTTCGCCAATGCGGTTAATATACTCAGCAGCCATTTTCTGCTCACCCATCAGCTTTTCCAGAGGAATCTTATAATTTAATTCACCATCTGTGATTCTCTTTAAACCATCCAGAATCATCTGACGCCCCATAGCTCTGCGGATAAAATAATACATTGCCGCGCCGTCCGCTGCCAGTAAAAATAGGAAGAAAAATCCTGCTCCTGATGAAATCAATACCATTGTAAAAAGCTGAAAGATCAGAAAGCCTCCAAAAATCAGAATCATTTTCACCACACTGCTTGTCATTCTGGATGCTTCCTCGCAGATATTTCCCACCTTAGTTTTCATGATTCTCCAGTACTTTCTGATAAAGCCCATAAGCCAACGAGTCAAACTCTTCTTCCAGAGCAGTCTTCCTTTAATTCGCCGCACCAGACTGAGGTAGCCAATCAAAAACATGGTAACTGTAATCACGGCAAACACCGCACCCCAGATCATCAGTACCGCAATACCGTTGTCCGTATCTCCCGTACAAATAACAATACTGATACCTGCCAGCCAGATGAAGATTACGCCTGCCGCCGCAATTTCCGTAAACAACTTATCAAATGGATGCAGATAAAGCTGATCATCTTCCGGTTTTCGTCCTGCAGCAACCGTCAGCCAAATCAGCCCTGCCAAAAACAGTATTGTGGAAAGAACCAGTCCCACCATTGCAGGAATCAAGCGGCCTGCATATTTCTCATAATTGGTGTTATACTCTGCCAGCGTATCCGCAATCGGATAGGAGGTATCCACACTGATTGCAAAGATATAATCCGAAACTCCACCATTCATTCCCGGCGCCCAGTTTTCCACCATACTCTGCCACTCCTGAAGGCTTGTATCCATGGTAGTCTCACATTCTGACAACCTTGGTAAAATAACCAGATGACAATCTTCCTTACGCATTTCCTTCACAGCTGATTTATAGTCTTTATAATTCTTGTATTCACTCTTGTTGGTATAGACTTTTTTCCTTGTTTTGTCCACATACAGATAGGTCATGTTTGTGTTGCCTTCGCTGTACTGCGAAACATGATTCTGAACCATCAAAGCATTGTTCATCTGTCCAAGAGCTGCGTCCAATGCCTGATAAGCTTCTTTCAGACGTCCATTCCATTTGGGATTCTCATTTACAATTTCCAGAATACTGCCGGCTCCCACTGGCTTGTACTTCTCATCAAAGGACTCACCGCTGTAATTCCAGATCTTTACATACTGGATATTTCCTTTTTTGTCCGCCACGCCGTCAAGGCCCATGATTTCTCCTTCGTAATAACTTCCATATTCCAGGTTTTCCAATATTATTTTCGTGGCTTGATCTTCATCGTCGTAATAATCTCCATCCAAAACAAATTGCAGCTGGTCGTCTCGTATTTTCTGATAGAATTCTGAAAAGAAGTAATAATCATAAGTTCCATCTCCTTTTTTGCAGACCACGATGCATTCCTGATCATAAGTGCGGCCTTCCCTGGCCCAATTCAGTAAATCCTCCATCGTATAGGCAAAACCCGATTCATTTTTGTAGGTCAAAGTTTCTCCCTGGATAAGCTCTTCCATATCCACAACTTTCTCAGAGCCATCCTCATTTTTCGTGCTTAGCCAATCTTCACTTCGCAGCATGTCAAAAATGCTGGTGCTCATCTCATATATGGTATCCGCAAACCCCTCTGTAGCAGAATATGCACCTGCCCTGATATTGGCTGCTGAAAGCAGGTTGCCTTTGTTATACTGGTCAATAAGAAAAATGCCGCAGATCATTGCCAGAATTAACGTCACATATTCTGCCACAATCAAAATTCCTTTTACTAAATTACCCCTGTACCATCTCTTCATAGCTTACTCCCTTCTGAAATTTTCCACTTTGTAGCCAACTCCCCACACCACCTTCAAATAGCGGGGATCTTTGGGATTAATCTCAATTTTTTCACGGATATGGCGAATATGTACTGCCACCGTATTATCTGCGCCGATGGCTTCCTCATTCCAGATACTCTCATAAATCTGGTTAATAGAAAACACTCTCCCCTGATTTTTCACCAGCAGCAGAAGGATATTATATTCAATCGGTGTCAGCTTCACCAACTCTCCATCTACCCGTGCTTCCTTCAGATCATCGTTGATGCTGAGGCCGCCTGCCTCATAAACGTGATTGTTTTCCTTCTTGGCAGAACCAAGCTGGGTATATCTGCGAAGCTGAGATTTGGCTCTCGCCACCAGTTCCAATGGATTAAACGGCTTTGTCACATAGTCGTCAGCACCTACATTTAATCCCAGAATCTTATCTGCATCCTCAGATTTAGCAGATAGAATAATGATGGGTAATGGATTTTCCTCCCTGATTTTCAACGTAGCCCGGATACCATCCAGCTTCGGCATCATTACATCGATAATCAGAAGATCCACCTCCTGTTCCCGGAGAACATGAAGTGCCTGCTCCCCATCGTAAGCTTTCAGGACATGATATCCTTCCTGCGTCAGATAGATGTCAATTGCTTCTACGATTTCCTTATCGTCATCGCAAACCAATATGTTAGCCACTTGTCTCACCTCCTCTGTGATAATAGAATAACAAATACTTTTTAAGATGAAATGGGGTAATTTCTTAAGAAATTCTTATTGTATATGATTAATTTCAATTGTTTCAGCTACGGAAACGATTATACTATATTTTCATAATAAAGTATAGGGT
>CAMQZX010000094.1 GCA_947039785.1 uncultured Lachnospiraceae bacterium
ATGATACGGCGACCTACGAGATATACACTTCTAGCTTCGTCGGCAGCGTGAGATGTGTATAAGAGACAGTTCTTTGACATTGACGGCACAATTGCCACCTATGCACAACCCATATCAAAAAAACTGAAGGAACGGATCTTACACATAAAACACATGGGACATTCCATATTTCTCTGTACCGGACGAAGTTATTCCGATATTCCTGATAATATCCTGGACATCGGATTTCACGGTCATATTTGTTCCATCGGTGCATACATCCGTGCCAACGACCGGATAATTCATCAAAACCCCTTTCCGGTAGCTTATATTGATGAGATTCACCATCTCTTAGAGAAATCACAGGTTTCCGCCTATTTTGAATCGGATTGCAATATTTACCGGGCAGAATACGCCTATCCTCTTAAGCATGAATTTCCTCAATACCAGGATGCCGTAGATTTCAGCCATTTCTACACGATTGCATACCATATGATGCCTGGCCAGACTCTTAATCTTCTCTTGCCGTATCTGAATCAAATCCAGGCGCGTGCCATACCTCAGACAGATACTTACGGCGATATCGTTATGCCCGGCTGTGACAAGGCCCTCGGAATGAAACGCCTGTTAAAACATCTTCACATGGAAGACTACAAAACCATCGTCTTCGGAGACAGTCTTAACGATCTGGAAATGTTCCTGGCAGCCGACTACGCAGTGGCAATGGGCCATGCACCTGATGCCTTAAAGGAAAAGGCAGACATGGTCACTGGTTCATTTCAAAAGGACGGAGTCCTTGAGGCCTTAAACTCCCTCTTTCCAGTTTAAGCACTAAGGGGGAAAGCTCCCCTATACTAATCCGTGAAATCCTGGGGCAAAATGCTTTTTGCCCCTAAAATAAACGGTAATGTCTACTAATGAACTACTCCAATTTACTTCCCATATATTTATGAAAATCCGGGTCCCTGGGGATGTTTAAATCAATCCCCCTTGCTCTGGATGTGAGCACAAACAAAAGCTGCAAAGGCAGCATACACTCTAAACTGAGAAAGTCTGTATCTTCCAGAAATCTGCACTTTAATAAGGTATCTTTCCGGCAGTCTCCCGGGTCGGGCATATGAATGGCGTACTGGCAATTTCCCTGCTGCTCATAATATTGGAACAATCTCTGCATCCGCTTAAGCTCATATCCTTCTGTCGGGAACAAATATAGAAATTCCATCTGTTCATCTACCGCATTGTACATTCCATGCATAAACTCCTCTGCTTCATAGCCCCTCACCGGAAATCTGCATGTCTCCGAAAATTTCAACACTCCTTCCAGAAGCATACTCTTTAAACTGTTTCCGGCGATGAGCACCAGATTTTTGCACTTCCCAAGCTTGTCTGCCATCTGCTCACACCACGGCAGACTGTCCGACAACACGATTCTCATATGTTCAATGACATTGGCAAGCCGTTCTCTGTACGCATCAGCTTCTGCATCCGAGATTTTCCCGGAAACTCTTGCCACAGTAAGTATAAACAGAAGCAACGTAAGGACTGTTGCTGTATAGCCTTTCGTGGTCGCCCCTGCATCCTCATATCCACACTCCACGTAAATATTGGCATCACTGTGTCTGGTGATTTCTGTATCATATTCTCCAGTTACTGAAACAGCGGCAATCCCTCTGCTGCAAACCTCATCTAAAGCCTTAATCACTGCCACACTGGTTCCCTGCTGAGAAATTCCCAGGACAAGCGCATCCTCTGAAATCAGAGAAATGTCTTCCAAAACTGCTACAGGGTATACGGGAATTGTCCGTATACCCAACAGCTTTTTCGCAAATGCAGAAACCGCCACTGCACTGTTATAGGAAGAACCTGAGCCGATTAGATAGATCTCCGAGATCATCCTGTTTTTCAGGAAAACCTGACTATCATTGAAAATGCTATGCTCCTGTTTCAGTATGGATTGGAGAATATCAGGTGTTTCTAAAATATATTGAAGAGCATCTCCCTGATAAACCATAATGTTTCTCCCTGTATTTTAATCTTATTCATCTTCGTATGGTTTTCCGTATCCAAACGCACCGTTTAAGGTACAAACATGCGCTGCAAACCTGGATGCCTCTGCCAGAGAAGTGCGGATTGCATCTGGTCTTTCCACTCCCTTTTTCAACTGGTCAATATAGCAGTCCATGAAAGATGTAAGGAAGGAATCACCTGCTCCCATAGTGTCAACCACATTGTCAATCTTAGTGGCGGGCTGTACATAAAACTGCTCCCCATCATACATCATGCAGCCTTTGGAGCCTCTTGTCAGAGATGCAATCTCAGGTCCCAGTGAATGAATAAACTTCAAATGTTCTCTTGCCGCCTCGTCATCTCCATCGAAGGAACAAAATGCATAGGTTACATAAGGCGCATACTGCTCATAGTATTCCTTGGATGAATCATCTGAGAAATCGAAGGAAATACGGATTCCGGCATCCTTCATTATCTTAAGTTGAGACTCGGTGTAGCAGTAATTTCCGGTATGTACAAAGTCAAACTGCTTCATATACTCCAGATCGAACCGGTCAAGGACATACGGGGTTTTTCCTCTGACACCGCCCTGATTATAGTCACCAAAGATACGGTCTCCATCCTTTAATGTACATTTAGACCAGCCATTTTCTCCAACCAGTTGTTTACACTTAACCGTCTCGATTCCCAGCTCATGAAGCACAGAAATTACAAATTCTGCAATGTCATCGCTTCCGAAATATCCCATGTAAGCAGCTCTCTCCACTCCGAAAATCTGGGAATATGCACACAGATTTACGCAATTTCCACCGGGATACATCATGTGGGAATGCTCATATAAATCCACCACATTATCTCCAAAGCCCAATACTTTTGTATTATATTTTGCCATAGTTCTTCTCCTCGAATAATATATTTATAAGTAATAGGTAACTGTTCCGTATCTTCACAGTTACGATCAAAACTCCATTTAAAATTGCCTGCGGCAATGGAATTTTTACAAGGAAAGCTTATTCTCCCATAACCTCTACGAAAATTTTTCTCGCCTGAGGCCCATCAAATTCAACAAGGTAAATATCCTGGGCCCCTCCACAGACGATTTTACCATCCATAACAGGAAACATACAATGATTGCCTGTCAAAGCACTCTTTAGATGTCCCTGAGAGTTATTGCTTGTCGCCCCATAGCTTGGAAGGAAATGAGCATGAACAAATGGTGAGTCTACCGGGACCATCTTCTCTAACATCTCATCAAGATCTTTCTCAACACAAGGAAGTGCTTCATTCACCATAATTCCTGTTGTCGTATGAGCCGTGAGAACCAGAACAAACCCATTGGTAACACCACTGTTTTTCACAATATTGTGAACTTGCTCTGTAATATTATAAAACTCAGATACTGATTCACTTAAATGTTTGATCGTTTCAACTACTACCATTCCTTCACTTCCTTTCCGTATAAGAATCTAAGTGCATTCTTATAATAGAGATTTTCTCTTGCAAAATCTCTCATCGGAACTTTATCCAATGCTCTTTTAATCTTGAACATTCTAAATCTTGGACCGTTTGATGCGAACATTACCTGTTCAGGGAAGCATCTCTCAAACCACATGGGTCCCATGTCCTTTGTGAATAATTCCATCATCTGTTCTTCTGGTGAATCCACATATAATAATGCCGTGTCAGTATAAACATTCGGGTATTTGATCATTAACATTACCATCTCTCTTACCCATGGCCATGCAAAATGTGCAAGGCAAATTCGTAAATTTGGATGATTCATAATAGCCTTCTCAAATACACATGGATGACAGAATTCAGTTGGAGTATTTGGTTCCCAACTAAGTCCGGCATGGAATATGATTGGCTTATTTTCTTTTTCACATATTTCGTAGATTGCTTCCATACACTCTGCATTTGGATCAAATTTCTGCTTTGCAGGGTTTAATTTTAGTCCCATTAATCCCTGCTCTTTAAACGCTTTTTCTAACACGTCCAATGCGTCTTTTCTATTGGGATCCACACTGGCAAACCCAATGAATTTTTCTGGATGAACACTACATAATTTCTCTACTTGGTCATTGTTTACAATCCATCCACCTTCAGCCGTTGTTACGTCTAAAGGTAAAAGTGCTGCTTTGGTAAGATCACAGATTTTCCACTCTGCGAATAGCTCCTCATCTGTCATTGGCCCCTGTTTCCATACGCCAAATGTGTCTCCCCTAAAGTTCACTTCATCCTCATTTTCACAGATATCTCCGTAGAAAATCGGATGCATATGCATATCAATAAGCATGGTAACCCTCCTTAGTATGGCTCAAATTTTGATACAACTTTACTAGAAACCTCTGCTCCTTTCTTCATACAATCAGGTACACTATATCCATTCAGAATTCCATATGTGAATCCTGCAATATAGCTGTCCCCAGCTCCTACTGTATTGACAACTTCTGTGGGGACAATGCCATATTCATATAATGTTTCGCCATCATAACAGATACTTCCAAGCCCGCCCATTGTAGCAGTGACTAATTTCGGTCCATAAGAGTGAACTTTCTTGACCCATTCCTTAATATGCTCATCTTTTTTTCCATCATATGACATGAATACATAATCAACATATGGGAAAAGTTTTACGCACTCATATTCCGGTTCTTCGCTAAAAACGGAGAAATCCATTACAATTTTCACCCCTGCTTCTTTCCATTTTGGAAGGAACTGAAGAACCTTACCAAAAAGATCTGTATGAAGCATCGTGTGCTGAGCAACAAAGTCAAATTCTTCCTCTGTCAATTGATAATCAGCCATAACGCCTTCAATTTCTTCAAGATGAATTCTGTCAATTCCATCCTTCAAATCCATCATCATCTTACATGTCTCACCTTCAACGGTTCTAAGATGAGATACATCAATATTTTCTTCTGAAAGTGTTTCCTTCATTTTCATACCATAGTCATCTGTTCCAACTACACTTACAACACTGACATCAACACCCAGTCTCGCCAAATGAACACCCCAGTCAACACCATTTCCTGTCGGATAAAACTTATTCAGTTTTTCATACACATCCGCACAACAAAATCCTACTGCTGCAAGTCTTTCCATTATTTGTTCCTCCTGATTGTATTCAGCTATTTGATAAACGGCTCATAAGCTCTCATATTTTTCAAATCTGCGGCTGCCGGATTGTTAAAATAATCAAACTCTGTGATTTCTTGTCCCAGGTATCCCTGATAGTTGTGGCAATTCAAGGATTCGATAAACTCTGAAAGATTATGATTTCCATCCCCCCAGATCAAATGTCCGTATGGGTTGCCATCGATAAAGTGCATATGGATAATATCGTCACCTAAAGTATCAAACCACTGTTCAATCGTTTCACCTGCTACGCCCATAGCGGTTGTATCAATCATGGCTTTTAAGTTTGGATGATTGACTTCATCCAACATTCTCTTTACGTCCTGGACTGTAGTTGCAAGGTTAGATTCCTGTGGTCTTAAAGATTCCATGGCAAGTTTGATGTTTTTCGGCCTTGCATATTCAGCTAAATCTGCAAGCATTTCTCTTGATCTTTTCCATGCTTCTTCCCGATCCTCATTCCAATAACCCCACCCAGAGTTAATCGCCATTATTTCCACGCCTAATTCCTGTCCAGCGTCTAAAGCTCTCTTAAAGTATTCTCTGCTTTTTTCATACTGCTCTTTTTCCTGCGCTGCAAACTGATACTGATAAGTGCAGTTTTCCGGCGTAATAATCTTGGCCTGCAAATCTCTTTCGGCAAGTAATTTACTCACTCGTTTACAATCAGAATATTCCATGTAACTTAAGAAAAAATGTGGTGTTCCCGGCCAAAGCTCAATGGTCTTCACCCCGGCATTCCTTTGTGCATCCAGAAAATATTCCAAAGAATAAAAGACGTAATGAATATTCATTCCTGCAATCTGTTCTCTCTTAATCGATGCCATCCTATACTCCTTTATTACTCAAATCATGATATTGTGTCAATGGTATTTTATGGGTCCCAGGCTCATACTTTTTCATGCAGCACGCCGAAACGTCCTGTGGATGAAAAAGGTGACCTTAGTACCTCTGTGATACAAAACTTGTTCTGCATTTCTTGCTTTAATATTCTACAACCCCCATGTATCTTCTCATATCCAGCGGGTGTCTTCTCTTGTCCTGAAGGCCTGTACGGTATGCAACAGACATTGCATAGAATACCATCGGGCAGAAGTATTCGTTCACGCTGGCGTCAATGGCATCAATTCCCAGTTCAACTGCATCGATGACTTCATATTTCTTTGCATATTTCTGAAGGAAGGTCAATGCTCTCTCATCCATTACTCTTGCAGCGCCAGTTCCCATCAGCAGAATGTAGAGATGGTCTTCATCGGTACACTCGAATGGTCCGTGGAAGTATTCTCCTGAGTGGAGATAGCAGCAATCCATCCACTGCATTTCCTGTAAGGAGCAGATGGAGAAGCCATATGCCTGTGAATAGGAAGCGCCGGAGCCCATGATGTAAAGGAACGGCTCGTTGAAATATTTCTCAGCAAATACCCATGTACGGTTCTGTACCTTCTTCACTGCTGCACGTACGATTCCGTCTGCTTTTTCCAGACCATCTATAATTGCATCATATTTCGCATAAGACAGCTCCTGCATTTTCAGAAGTTCATTCAGAACACGCATTACGATACCCTGTGGTCTGTCCTTCTCGTTTGTATCATCTTCCCAGCTGTAAACAATCGGATTCATATCTTCCTGTGCGCAGATGGAATCTGGATTGTGAGTCATGGTGATGATAGCAGCTCCACACTCTTTTGCAAATTTTGCTGCCTGCACTGTCTCACCTGTATTTCCTCCATGAGAGCACAGAATAACCAGTGCTCCTTTTTTCAGAAATTTGGATGGTGATACAATCAGTTCCTTTGCGGTCAGCCAGTGAGCGTGCATCGTCTCAGATTCAGCGTTGATAAAATAGTATCCTGGATATAAATCTACCAAAGATCCTCCGCATGCGGTAAGAAATACATCGTTGATTTTTCCCTGCTCCTCATAGATTTTTTTGATTAATTCTTCTGGTCTGTTCATTTTGTTTTCTCCTTTTCTTCTTTCCTATTATACTTTATATGGTGGATTTATTTTAAATTCAGATTTTATAATCCCGCGGAAATTGTGCAGAATATCAATGCTAAAACAGTCATAACAAGGAATACCTTCCATATGGTTTTCCACCACTGACCGAAGGAAATTTTACAAATTGCAAGGCCTGCTACAGTTGTTCCCGCCACCGGGCTCATCAGATTGGTCAACTGATTTCCATACTGAAGAACGGTAACTGCTGCTTCGGGATTTACGCCGTGAAGGTCACACAGCGGAGCCATAACCGGCATGGAAAGTGCTGCCAGTCCGGAAGACGATGGAACCAACAGAGTCAGCAGGGATTGTACCACATACATCACAGCAACAAACATGGCGTTGTTGGAATTTTCAATCAGGTTACTGAGTGAATTTAAAATCGTGTCAATGATCATTCCGTCCTGAGCGATGACCATGATGCCACTACAAAGACCAATCACTAATGCGGCAAAGGTAATGTCTTTCACACCTGTGATAAACTCTTCGGAAATTTCCTTTTCATTTAGTCCTCCGACGATTCCCATGAGAAGTCCCATTCCAAGGAAGCACATGGACAGCTCATTCATATACCAGCCATTTTTCACAAGACCGACCACAACAATGACCATTCCAACAAGGAAAATAACCAACACCAATTTCTGACGCAGAGTCATATCCTGATTGAAATCCACATCGGCTGCCATTTCCTTTTTCTTCAAAAGGTCATCCTGATATACGATGGATTTCTCCGGGTTCTTCTTAATCTTCATTGCACGCCATGTGACAAAAGTGATGATTACTGCCATCATAATCACCCATTGAATCATACGGAATACAAGCTGAGGATTTCCCTGAATGCCTGCAATTCCCTGTGCAACCAACACACAGAAGGGATTGATGGTAGAAGCCGCATATCCCACTGTGGCAGACAGGCATACTGTCATGAAGGTTGTCATGGAATCGTACCCCATGGCAAACATAACCGGCATGATCAACAGATAAAACGGAACCAACTCATCAGACATACCAAAGGTACTCCCGCCAAGTCCGAAAAGCGCCATCAAAATCGGTATGATCAGAATTTCCTTGGTACCCAGCTTCTTCACGATTTTCTGGATTCCCATGTTCAACGCATTGGTTCTTGCCATAATCTGGAATACGCCGCCAATAATAAACACAAATGCCAAAACCTCAACGGCTGACTGAATACCCTTTCCAGGCGCCATCAAAATCTGCGGAATGCCCTGACGCAGATCCGTTCCATCTTCCAGAACCTTTTCCACTGTCTGATAAGTGCCGGCAACCGCCACGCTTCTCTCTCCGGTAGATGTCTCTACCATCGTTCTTTCAAATTCGCCGCTTGGAAGTATCCATGTCATAACAGCAACTACCACAATCAGTAAAAATATCAATGTGCAGACATGCGGCATATGAAATCTGCTTTTTTTCTCTTTTTTCTCTCCCATTTCTTTAACCCCGATTCGTATAAACAATATTTCCATCCATGATGGTCATTACTACTTTTGCTTCTTTTGCCTGTCCTGGATCAATTTCCAAAAGGTTCTGGTCAAATACAGCAATATCTGCCAGCTTTCCTTCCTCCAAGGTTCCAAGCTTATCTGACATACCAATGTTCATCTGACCTCCAATGGTCCATGCTTTCAAAAGTTCAGCAACGGTAATCGTATTTTCTTTCTGGAATGGATCGTCGATGCCATCCATATATCCGCCACAGGAATAATAAATGGATTCCGGAATACTGGTAATCAGAAGAGGTAAGTCTGTGGCCCCGCTTAGCGTTATACCACTGTCCTGCATTTTCCGGCGATTCCAATAGTATTTTCCTCGCTCAAAGCCAATTGTGTTTTTGATGTTCTCAAGAAGCACCTCACCCGGATCTAAGGACATAATCTGAAAATACAGCTCTGCTGTCGCCCCCATCTCTCCCAACTTCTCCAGGTCTCTGGGATCTGTAAATTCCATATCGGTCAGTGCATGTTTGTTTTTCAGCTTTCCGTCCACCTTCTGACACTTATCAAAAATCCCGGCAATCTTTCCCACCGCGCCGTCGCCCTGGGCGTGCAGGGTCCATCGGAAATCCTCTGCGTCTGCCGCCAATACGTCTGCCTCTATCTCGTCATAAGGGACCTGCATACTGCAAGTGAAGTCTTCATTTTCGTATGGCTTCTTCAAATCTCCCTTATATGCGGCAATCGTACCGTCAGTCATACGGTTAAATCCGCTGAAACGTACCTTATCCCCTGTAAACAGCTTCCGCATATTTCTGGCGTACTCCAGATTCATCTTTTCTCCCACTGGCTGTGACATAAAGAATGTACGCAGATGAAGGTCTTTGGAAGTTTCCATTTCCTTCAGAAAATCCGTAAATCCATAGAAATCATCAAATCCCATTTCCTTTACGGTTGTCACGCCTCTGGAGTTCATCATATCCATGTAATTGGAAAATTCTTTCTCGATAAAATCACGGTCATTGAGATACTCCCTCATAATGCGATAGTAGCTTTCTGGATAACATGTCTCTGATGTAAACTGGTAAATCTCCTTTGCTTTGCGGTTCATGATGCAGCCGGAACGGTCAGCCGCAAATAGAATCACCGGTTTTTCCGGATATGCTTCCTCCAAAAGCTTCTCACCTTCGCCCTGCTTCCATTTCTCAGGATTCCAACCGTGTCCTAACAATGCTCCCGATGGATTTTTCTTTGTCTCATATGCTTTCAAAACCCTGAGTCCCATCTCATTGTCCGTCACCTCTGACACATCTGCTCCTACATGAATTACTGCGTAGCCAGTGAAAAATGTATGTGTATCTGTGATTCCCGGCATAACAAATTCATCTGCAAAATACAACACCCGTTCTGCATTTTGAATCGTGTCTTCATCGGGTACTCCACTTCCCTTCTTCACGATTCTGGAACCGTTGATACACAAATATCCTTCCGAAGCCTGGTTTGTCACACCGTCAAACAAATTCCTGGCAACGATTACCATTGTGTACTTTTTCTTCATTGGTACCTCCTCCTTTCTTGTGAGTTCATTATATCATCTTATAACGTCATATTACAATATGACCTTTTGCCATGGAAATAACTTTGTTCATCTTAAATAGATTTCAATTTTCATTTTTATCGAAAACTCACAAGAAAACGGCCAAAAAAAGCCAGAATTGCACCATTTTCATGGTAAAATCCTGGCTTTTTCCTATTTTAGTATAACCTTATATAACCTTTTTGAAAGACAGATTATATGGAAATTCTATACCTTGATCCCGCTATAATTTCATAGCTGATGTACAATGGATTCTCCTCATTGTCATTCATATAGCTTTTTAAGATCATAACAGGCTCTCCCACATTCATCCTGAGATATTCTGCAATCTGCTGGGAAGCGGAACGCACTTCAATGGTACTTCTTCCCTTCTCCGACTCAATCACATGATACTCCTCTGTCAGAAGCCGAAATAAGGAGCCGTTCTCCAACTTCTCTGCCTGAAATTCCGGGAAACGGCTGACCGGAAGATAAATATGCTCGTAAATGATGGGAAGGTCATCCGCAGCAAGCACACGCTCGATATGGTACAAAGTGCAATTATCCTTCAACTGCAAAAAATCCCGCTGCCAATCCTCCGCTTCCATCGTATAGCAGGCAACTACATGGGAAGATGGCTTCCTTCCATTGGCGAGGCAGGATTCTGAAAAGCTCATGTTATTCTCCTGCTCCACCTTCCGGTAAATCTTGGGTGCCTCCACAAAGGTTCCCTTTCCCTGGCGCTTCACCAAAAATCCCTGTGCACACAATTCTTCAATGGTCCTGCGCACCGTGATCCTGCTCACACCATACATCTCTGACAACTCAGTCTCCGTAGGAATCTGATCCCCGGCTTTATACTGACCGTTTTGAATCAACTCTTTGATCTTATTCATCAACTGGGCATATAAAGGCTGCTGCGAATTCTTATCTAAACTCATTTCCTGCATTCTCCTTTTTATAACGTTATAACATATTATATCATGTCCCCTAAGAAAATGCATTAGGGATTCATTTATTACAACAGCCCGTTCAGACAATTTTATTTGTTTTTAGTATTCAAATTTACCATCGCCCTTTTCTTCAAGTGCTTTGATGGCGTAATGTGTATACTCGCAGAATGGGACTTCAATGCCATGCTTCTTTGCCAGCCTGATCAGTGAGCCGGTAAACATATCTACTTCCGTATGTCTTTTGGCATCCAGATCCTGCAGAGTGGAGAATCTCGCCTTTGGTACACAGGCACTGCGCCAGTCTCCCTGCTTTGTAAGTGGAATTCCCTCCGCCTGTGCTACCTTACATACTTCCTCAAACATTCTGTCGCGGAGTGCCGCAACATTTTCACTGTCATAAAATGCACCAAATCCCACGCCTAAAACAGCCTGCGGGAGATTATAGATGATATTCATAGAATACTTAGACCACTGATTCAGAAGAATATCCTCCTCGATAAAACACTTCAGATTTGCACGTTTCATCAAATCTGCAAAAGCCTGTACTCGTTCTGTCGGTTCTGAAATCCCTTTTTCTCCAACACTCACACCAATGGTTGTCTCCGGCACAAAACGAATCTTTCCATTTCTTCTCTCAGAAGAAATCCTCATGACAGAATACACCAGATATTCACTGCCAATCCGTTCCGCAATGATTTGCTCACTGTCAATACCATTTAACAGACTGATCACTGTTGTATGCTCATCCACAATGGTTTCAATCATATCTAAGGTTCCGCGAAGCCCCTGATATTTGGTACATACAAGCACCAGATCTGCACCTTTTGCCTCCTGCGGGCTTTTGATAGCCGGATGGTATGTTGTCTCATTTATGATCACTCCATCTTTCTGTAAACGCTCTGCGCGCTCCCCTTCTGCCACCACACAGAAGGATAAATCCTCAAGATTTGTAAAGCCATAGATGAAATAGGCTCCTACCGCTCCTGCACCAATCAGTGCAACATTTTTTAACTGCATATTACTTTCCTCTTTTCCGATTATTTGAATATGGATTATTCTACCATAGAAGCTTCCATTTTTTCAATTTGCATTGCAATATCCACTGGCAAATCAGCCTCTAGAGTTTAGGGTTCCAGTAGCATTGTATTTTTTTATTTTCATTACAGGAAGCTGCCTTCTCTGATTCACAGAACAAGGCAGCTTCCTGATTTATATATATTGAGGTATTGGGATTCGCAGCTATGTTTTTATTATGTTACTGTATATGGCTTTCTTAAAAGAATTCTTTTGACAGCTCATCGATGCATTCGGTCAAACATTCATACACACCTGGATAGGTGCTGTCCGGACCACCCATGGTACTGCTTGGGATAAAGTATTTTGTGCCGCATCCTTCTACGATGTCACGTGTATATTTCATGCAATTTTCCCGTGTCCAGTCAGCAATATCCACTTTTCCGTTATCAATTCCTCCCTGGAAGGAAATCTGACCGCCGTATTTTTTCACAAGTGCCGGTAAATCGTTGGTGGTGATAGGCCCTTGCCAGATGTCAATTCCGATTTCAATCATATAAGGCACCAGATTAGCGGCGTAAGAATCGCTGTGGTGTACAATCAACTCTACACCGTTGGCTTTCCAAAATCCGTAGACTTTCTTATAGGCTGGTACGATAAACTCCTCAAACATATCCGGTGACAGGAAAGAGGAAATCTGACTGCCCCAGTCATCGTGATGGAATAACGCATCTGGATGGAAATGCTCCACAAGTCCCTTAGCACATTCAATTTCCCAGTCAGCCAGATAATCAATCAATTCATGCATTTCATCCGGATTCTCGTAGAAAGCAATCATGCAGTCTTCCATTCCCATGAAATGATGCAGTTTTTCAAAAATACCAGGAGCCACATAAGCTGCCAGGAAGTATTCTTCCCGATCGATTTTCTTTGCTTCCTCAATAAAAGGCGCCCACGCTTCTTCCGGATAATCTGTCTTCGGTGCATGTACGTATTCCCGCCAGTTTTCGATATCTTTTATCAATACCTTTTCCGGACTGGTGTTTGGAAATGGTCCCGGTACGTGGTCTGGAAATTCAATCGTAACTCCCCATACATTTACACGGCTTTCTCCCTTTGGACAACCAAATGATGTGTCCTGACGCACAGGATCAGATACCATTTTCATATAATCATACTGATTTACAAAACGATCCGGATTTCCTCCGTGAATAGTTTCCAATAAATTCTGTTTTCTTGTTAACATAATAGTTCTCCTTTGTTTATTATATTCTTCCTATGTTTTTTGCCGTATAATATGCCATTGCATCTCTTGTCGGCATATAATTTCAATCCCTATCTTCCCAACCTGTTGGAAAAGAGGGCTAATGTAATTGGCTCAAATAAATGTGGATATTTTGTTTGATACTCCTTTCCTATAATCCTGAATTTTATTGTTTTGAGTTCGCTTAAATAGTTTATATGCTTAATCATTTATTATATAAATCATATAGAATCCACACTATTTTGTCAATATGTTTTTGCAAAATCACCAAAGTTTTTTTGAAAAGCGACAAAAAAATCCATACTCTCCCAAAAGGGAAACGTATAGATTTTTCTAAAATAGCTTTTCAATTTTCCAGACATTTTGCAATGGAATTTAATCCAAATCTATCACCTTGGAATAAATTTCCAGATTGTCCTCCACGTCCTGCTTAAACGCCTCATTTAATTTTTCCTGCACTCTTATGTAGGTCTTCAATTCCTCTGTTGTCAGTTCATCCAGATATGAACAGCTTCTCTTCAGGCAATTATGCTCAAATTTAATGTGCAGATTATAAATTTTCCACCCTTTCTCTGTCAATGTCAGGTTATATTCCCTGAGATTATTCTCATTCCGAACCTGCTTCACCAAATCCTTTTTCCGCAACTTATGAACCATTTGTGAACAGGCACTTTTTGTCTTCTTAAATTTTCCTGCCAGTTCCGTTACCGTAGTATTTGAAAATTGTCCAATTGCTTTCAATAAATGCATCTCTGACTGATACAAAATCTCATCTCCATATCGATGGGGCACAGAATCATATTCAAATGCGTAATCATACCCTACATCAAAAGTCTCGACCACTTTCATGAACAAATCAAGTCTTTCATCCAATCTCTTGTATTCTCCTTACCTTTTTCGTTACTGTTCACTCCGTTCTCAGTAACCCTTTTTTCCAATGAATATATTCTAACACACTTTATGACTAAATAGCAATATCTGTCTCTTATACACATCTCCGAGCCCACGAGACTACGCTGCAT
>CAMQZX010000095.1 GCA_947039785.1 uncultured Lachnospiraceae bacterium
CAAATTTTCAAAGCAAATATAACCTATTTCAACAATCATCCCGAAGACCATAACACAGGCCGTCATCCCAGTGTAAACAACATCTTGTAATTTAGCATTCGGCATAAAAAATCCTTCTTAAGATAAAAATGAACTAATTTCATGTGTTGTTCGTTATCATACGGAGGAAATGTACGTTTCCAATTAAACCATATGCAATTGCTGCTTGAACATGTTTAAAAATAGCTTACCGCAAGATGCATTCCATAAAGATATATACGCAAATTAATAGAATGAATTTTTAAATACACTCCAGGTCGGATTGGATACTCTCATCCTTTAGAAACGTACACTCCAAGACACACTAAAAAGATGGAACCATGTCAGGTCACATTGCATGGTTCCATCTTTCTTTTAATATAACAATTAATCTTGTAAAATTTGCGTCTGTATTTTACAAATATACAGGTATATTCGCTTATCCTTTATTTTTATTCCTTGTATTTATTTTGCTGCTGGAGCATAGTAGCGAAGTACGTGCTCCGGATATTTCTGATCGCCGTAATCCCATTTCCCCATGCTTTCTGTTTCTGAAGTACTGCGAGTCTTACCGCAGCTGGCAATCTCTGCAAAAGCTGCCACTGTCTTCTCGTCCCAGCCTTCCACACCTTCATCTTCCACGTATGCCAGATAATTCAGACCAAAATTATATGCCTGAAGCGCCTGACAGATTCCATCAATATCATCAGGACCAGTAACGCCCACTCTGTTTATGGCTTCTTTCAGTTCCTGAATTCCGCATTCAATAGAATACTTTACATCCGTGATTCCATCCGGTACCTTGGGATAGCGTTCGTTGTACGCACCTTCTGAAGACTGCATGACATCGCTTCCCCTGCCGGCACTTTCCTGCATAATCACAGCCATAATCAAATCCACATACTGCCCCATGTCGTATCGAAGGGCCATCTCTTTTACCAATGGTCGATAGGATTCACAGGCATTGTTGATGCTGTAAATTTTGATTTCTGCAGATTCTTCCTCCTCAATCTCCTGGACCTCTTTCGTAGGACCGACCATCTTCGCTTGCTCAAGAGGAGATTTTGAGAGCTTCCCATTGACCAACAATGCCAACAAAGCCAGAAGCACTACCGCCAGAGTCATTACCTGCTGCTGTGTGATTTTGCTATTTCTCATCGTCCGAATAATCTGTATGATTTTCTCTTCCGTACGCTTCAAAATTAAAAACCTCCTAAATTGAATTTATTAATTCTGACGCACTATCCATTATACAGGATTCTGCCAGATTATTCCAGTCTATACTTCTCCTTCTTATAGAAAACAGGGGGTATTTTCGGTCAAAACTACCGAAGTATTTAATTACTTACTATCTGCACACTATAAAATGTGCTTTTTATTCAACAGAAGTCCCACCAAAAGTATCAATGGGAAAATTGCTGCGGTCAGCATACCCATCTTCATATCACCGCCTACCCTCTCAGATATCCAGCCTACCACTCCAGGTCCGCTGGCACACCCCAAATCTCCAGCCAGTGCCAGAAAGGCAAACATGGCTGTTCCTCCACCCTGAATGGCTTTTGCCGCCATACTAAAGGTTCCCGGCCATAATACTCCCACAGAAAATCCACAGATCCCGCAGCCCACCAGCCCCAATATGGGATTTTGAGTCAGAGAAATCAGCATATAGCTTGCCAGACAGAGCAAAACACTGAACATCATATAATTCCGCAGCGGAACCTTCTCGCTGCACTTTGCGTAAATCACTCTGGAGCTTCCCATTAAAACTGCAAAAGCAAGGGGACCTGCCAGGTCACCCATGGTTTTTGAAACACCGAGACCTTCTTCCGCAAATGCCGATGCCCACTGGCTGACTGCCTGCTCGCTGGCTCCTGCACAGAGCATGAATACGACCATCAGCCAAAATACACGGTTAGTCAGCAATTTTCCAATTCCATGCAAACCTTCCTCTCCTGACAGAGATGGTACCGGAACAAGCAGGAAATAAGCCAAATTTGACACAGGAATAATTGCCCACAGCATCGCCAGAAACCGCCAGTGCTCAATTCCCACTGTGACAAAAAACAGCGTGGATAACGCAATGACTCCTGCATGTCCCCAACAATAGAAAGAATGCAGAAGACTCATGGCAGCTTCCTTACGCTCTGTAGGACAGGCTTCCACAATAGGACTGATTAACACCTCTAAAAGTCCGCCTCCCACCGCATAAAGGGTCACCGCCAATAAAAGCCCTGCAAAAGGATTGCCCATACAATCTGGCAGCAAGGCAAATGACACCAGCCCTACGGCAGCCAGCAGATGGGCCAGAATCACACTGGGCTTATATCCAATTTTGTCCACAAATCCGGAGGATAAAAAATCCACCAACAGCTGTACGCCGAAATTCACAGAAATTAATATGGAGATTTCCTTCACTGAAATGTGATATTGGCTGCCCAGTGTCACAAACAACAGTGGTGCAAAGTTGTTTACCACTGCCTGTACAATATAGCCGATAAAACAGGCATATATAGTATGCTGATAACTTTTTTTTATCTTTTGCAACATAATATTTTCCTCGTCAAACTACATTTTTTAAAAGCATACGTTAGAAGATATCACACGTTATCAGGAAATTCAATACCACAAAACGTTATTTTTTACTGCACTTTCTGTGAAGGTGCTACTGTTTTTTGCCTTACTTTTTAAACATTCCTCTGGCAAAAAATGCAATTACTTTATAAATCGGATTCTCCATATGCTTCACTACCTGATCCAATTCCTGACGAATGTGGATATTTTGCGGGCAGTGGTGTTCACATTTGCCGCATTTTTTACAAAGAGACGCATTGGTCTGCTCTGCGCGGAAGGTAGTACACATCATATACTCCCGCATTCCTGTGAAAAAACTGTCCGTATAACGGGCGTTGTAGCATCGGAAGGCTCCTGGTATGTCCACTCCTGCCGGGCAGGGCTGACAATAGCCACATCCTGTGCAGGGGACCTTTATTTTCTCGTTAATGGCATGTTTGACTCTGTCATAGAGTTTCCCATCTTCTTCCGTCAATTCTCCTACCCGAACATTCTGGGCAATGCGAATGTTTTCTTTTACCATGTCCATGGAATTCATTCCTGACAAAATTACCGACACTCCTGATTGATTCCACAGCCATCGAAGGCCCCATTCCGCCGGACTTCTCTTAGGTTCTGCCTTCTGGAAAGCTTCGACTGCTTTTACGGGAAGATCGTTGACAAGGCGCCCCCCCCTCAGAGGCTCCATGATAATCACAGGAATCCCTTTCTCTTCTGCATGTTCCACACCAGCCCGTCCAGCCTGACTGAACTCATCCATATAATTATACTGTACTTGGCAAAAATCCCAATCATAGGCATCCAGCAACTCCACAAAGTGCTGAGTATTCCCATGATAAGAAAATCCTATGTTTCTTATCTGACCGGAAGATTTTTTTTCCTGAATCCAGTCTAAAATCCCCATTCGAATCAATTTACTCCAGATATACACATCCGGCAGCATATGCATCAAGTAGTTATCCACATAATCCGTCTGCAATCTGTTTAACTGCTCCTGAAATAATTTATCCAAACCCTCCATGGACTTAATCATGTAATGGGGAATCTTGGTGGCAATCTTAATCTGTTCTCTCCAGTGATTTTTTGCCACTAAAGATCCCAGAACCTTTTCATTTCCTTTATAGATATAAGCAGTGTCAAAATAGTTAATGCCATGCTCAATGGCATATGCCAGCTCCCGCTCTGTTTCTTCCATGTCCACACCGTTTCCCTTTTTCGGAAAACGCATACAACCAAATCCAAGAATTGATAAATCTGCTTTTCTTCGTTCCATGATACTCCTTTCTACCTGCAAAGAACAACTCATATCATAAGTCTAAATCAATACTTTTCGCTTTCCAGACACATTACTCATCTCACTCATCAATCCACTTTCAAAACTACAATAATATCTATCCATTGTACCACCCATTCCACCCTTTGAAAAGCCAAAGAAACCATCTGTAAATCTTACAATATCTCTACCCTTGTGGCAATTCGTTCTACAAAGGCACAGTCGTGCTCCACGAAAATCATGGTAGGCTGATAATCCAGGATCAGTTGCTCTATCTGCATTCTGGAAAACACATCGATATAGTTTAGCGGCTCATCCCAGATATAAAGATGGGCCTGTCGACACAGGCTGCCGGCAATCAACACTTTTTTCTTCTGTCCGGCACTGTAATCATCCAGAGATTTCTCAAATTGTGCCCGGGAAAAACCTAATTTTCGAAGAATTGCCCGAAACAGACTGCCATCCAGATTCTGCTGCTTTACAAATTCATCCAGTGTTCCAGTCAGCCAATCGGTATCCTGAGAAACATAAGAAATATTCAGATCTCCCGGCAGTGACAATTCTCCCCTGACTGCTTTTATTTCACCCAGCAATGCTTTCAACACAGTGGACTTTCCGCATCCATTCTTTCCGTAAAGAGCAATCCGTTCACCATTTTCCAGTTTCAGGCTCAACGTCTCAATCACTGTTTTACTTCCGTATTGAAGGCACACATCTCTGGCTTCCAGAAGTGTAGACTTTTGGTAGCTTTTGGGAAACAATTTCAGCTCCTCCACCTGTTCCAGGTTTTTTAACAGTTTGTTCTTGTCTTCTATAGTACGTTGCTGGCGTCTTTCCAGATTCTTTCTGCGCTGCTGCAGCTTACGGGATTTTTCTCCCAGATAAGCCCTCGTTCCAATAAATTTTTCATTGACTTGGGAATGAAAACCAATTTTTGCAGACTCCATCTTATCTGCCCACTGTCCCGACCGACGGGCAGCCTGTGTCAGACGCCGGATATCTTTCTGCAATTTCTCATGTTCCGCCAATTCAAAAGCATCCTGCCGACTCTTGTTTTCCCACCAGATACTGAAATTTCCCTTTGTCACTGTAATCTCATTGGGATTGATGGACATGATGTGATCCACGCATCCATCCAAAAACTCTCTGTCGTGGGACACTAAAATGAAACCTTTCTTCTTATTTAAATAGGTAGCTATTATTTTCCTTGTGTCCATATCCAGATGATTCGTTGGCTCATCAATGAGCAAAAACTGATTTTCCTTCAAAAATAAAATTGCAAGAAGTACTTTTGTCCGCTCGCCAAAGCTTAACGATGAGTATGGACGGTACAACCCCTCCTGGTCAAATTCCAGATAATTCAGTTCACGACTTAACTGCCAGTATTCAAAGCCCGGCACAATTTCTTCCACTACATCCAGAGCCATCTGCTCTTGATTTCTCACCGGATAGGGAAAATATTCAAATCCCACACTGGCAGAAATGGTTCCCTGATGAGAGAATCTGCCAAGAAGCAGATTCAAAAAAGTTGTCTTCCCTCTTCCATTGCGTCCCACCAGCCCCAGCTTCCAATCCGTATCCAACTGAACATTTATATTCTCAAACACATACTCGTAACTGCCTTCGTATCCAAAGGTCAAATCTACAATACTAATCTGTGACATATACCTACCTCCTCACATGCTCTGTCCCCATGTTAGAGAACAGGGTAACTTAGGAACAAAAAATAGAATGCAGGAATAGTCCCACATTCTATCATACACGCCACAGCCAAACAGACCTTTCCGAAAAGCCTTACACCTTACGATGCTTCATCTCCATGGTTGATCAGTTTACCAATACTGCACTTCTATATAAATGGACTCTGATTACTATTCCCACAATGACATGCTCAGCAAAGGTTCACTGAACCCTTTCATGCATGTTTGGCACCAAAAGAACGGACAGCTTCTGTCCTACTCCCATGCCTGTTCAAATGCTTATTTGCAGGAAATAATAATCATCCTCACACCTCCGTTTTATCATTCATTGGTAATACAGCCTCAAGGCATCACTCCCAATTCAAGATTTATTCTATGATATTTGCATGTCTTCGTCAAGAGCAATTTACTATTTTTCCACTTCCTGATTGTTGGAGGTGATTACCAATATTGCATATTTTGTCCGCCAGGCAGCACACTGGTTCAGGAATATTGCGAAAAATTAGCTGTAGAAATTGACTGTTACGTGGTACAATAAAAAGAAATGGGAGGTAACCATGAACGAAAAGACAACATATGAGATTATGAAAAACAGGGAACTTTTAAAAGGGTATCATGGAACAGATGTAGGGGCGGAGCCTACGGATCAGGCGCAGAAGCTTCCATCCATTTCCTGCCTGAAGGACAGAAAAGAAGCCTCTGCCATTCCCCTTCCCACCGAATTTCAAAAGCTTCCCATCACAACCAACCTCTGGGATTTGATCGGAAGGCGGGAAAGCCGAAGAAAATACAATGACGAGAGGCTTTCTCTTCTGGAATTATCTTTCCTCCTCTGGGCATCACAGGGAGTAAGAAAAATGGCAGGCCATAAAAATCCAGTTACCTTCCGCAATGTTCCCTCTGCGGGGTCCCGGCATCCTCTGGATACTTATTTGTTTGTAAATCAGGTGGAAGGTCTTTCGAAGGGTATTTATCATTATCTTCCCCAGGACCATACGCTGGAAGTCTGGGAAGCAAGAGGAGATTATGACGAAGAATTGACTCGGGCACTGTGCGGACAAACCTTTGCCTCATCGGCTCCGGTGCTCTTTGTGTGGAGTGCCATTCCTTACCGAACAGAGTGGAGGTACAGCTTAAAGGCAGCCAAATATATTCTTCTGGATGCAGGACATGCCTGTGAAAATCTCTATCTTGCCTGCGAATCTCTTGGACTTGGCACTTGTGCCATCGGCGCCTACGACCAGGATAGTCTGGACGAACTACTTGGCTTTGAACCTGGCCCCTCCAGTGAAAAGGATTATGAATGTGCCGTGTATGCAGCCTCAGTGGGGAAGCTTTCGTGACCAATTTCATGACACGAACAGCTAGAAACATGTCCCACGATATTGCAATCCCCACCTCCACAATCTGAGGTAAATCCAAAGGCAGCACTTTCATAGAATCATTACCGGAAATGCCGTTCAGTACCTTGTTCATACTAATTCCAAGTTCTGTCTCTACTATGGAATAAGTTGAAATGCCGTCCATGGTAGAAAACTGGATGTTGGACTGTACATGGCTTGGATGGGCATCCGGGGCGCTGCCTGGTCAATGGTACTGGCCCTCCCTTATTTTGCGGGCCTAAGCTGTGAATAACCATTCCACGCAAACAGGGCTTCTTTTTCCTCGTCTCCATATACCTGTTCCACCTCACAGATGTACAGATAATGGTCTCCAACTTCATGGTATTCTTTCAAACAGCATTGAAAAGCAACCCTGCTGTGAGCTGGAATCTTAATGCTGCTTCCTTCCACATCAGCTAACTCAATGTTAAATTTTTCAGCTTTATCTGTGTTCCTTCCGGTTGTACTTCCGCACCCTTTAACAGCATCTGCAATTTCTGCACCAGGAATCGTGACTATAACTTTTTTGTTTTCCCGGACCATTTCCCCGCTGTAAGAAGTCTTTGCCATGGCGTAAGCAATCATACCCGGATTAAAAGAAAGATATGTCCACCAGGACACAGTAGCAAAGTTGGTACTGCCATCAGGCTTTTGGGTACATACAACTGTAACCGGATTTGGACAGGTCAGCTTTGCAGCCTGTGGTAAATTAATTTTTTTCATCTCTGCATCTCCTCTATATATCTTATTTGATTGATTTTCCTAATTCATAAGCCTCTTTTAATTCTCTTTTTCCCTCAATATCCCCAACTGCCATAACACCGCCGCAAAGAACTTTTCCGATACTCTTCCATCCAATATGTTTCTCCAACCGATCATACCAGTAAAGAGTTTCTTCAAACCCTCTGCCTTCTGCAGCCATAAGAAGCACACATTCTTTCTTCGGATTGCGGTAATTCGGATCACACTCGGCCACTGCAAACAGACGGTCGAACGCGCATTTAAGCTGCCCGCTCATGGTCCAGTAATACAACGGTGTTGCCAGTACAACAATATCAGCCTCCTTATAAACAGGATAGATTTTATTCATATCGTCCTTCTGAACACAAGGACTTTCCGGATTTTTTCCTCCGCCAAAGCATCCCTTACAACCATGGATATTCATGCTGTCAAGAAAAAACTCCGTCACGCTGTTTCCCGTACTCTCTGCTCCTTCTGTGAATGCCTTCACAAGTGCTGAGGTATTTCCTTTTTTGCGTGGGCTTCCATTCAATATGATAATTTTCTTACTCATTTTCGCTTTCTCCATTCTCCTTCTATCATCATTTGCTGTCTTGACTACAATATCAGTTTATACTATAATTTTAGCAAACATATTTGTAAATACAAGTACGCACATATAAGTGCGATACTTACCTAAAGGAGAGTGTAAAATGGAAGAACGGTGTATTTCCAGTGAATGCCTGAACGATACCGGGTTCAGCTATACCTTATCCCTGATCAATGGGAAATATAAAATGACAATTCTTTATACATTAATGGAATTTGAGGTTGTCCGTTTTAATCAGATGAAAAAATATATCGGAAATATTTCTTATAAAACACTGAGCTCCACCTTAAAAGAATTAGAAGCCGACCAGCTTGTACATCGTGAAGAATATCCGCAGATTCCCCCAAAGGTAGAATATAGCCTTACAGAACGGGGGAAATCACTGATTCCCATTTTAGACGGAATGTGTGAATGGGGAATGAAGAATCGGATTTGAGCTTTCTAAAATAAAAATGGAAAGACTGCCTCTTTATCAAAGGAGAGGACGGTGTGAAATGGGCTCTTTGAGTTTTGCGGTACTAGTTGAGGTTTATATTTTCTTCAATCAACCGGATAATTTCCAAAAACACTTGATCCGGCAGCTCATATTCCCCCATGAAACTCACCACATCTTGTACGAGAATATAAACTTCTTTCTCAGAATCCCAATTTATGAAGCAATTTCTCCACATCTGTTGCTTACGGCACCTTTCCCATGGATACCACCTTTTCATTAACCACCAGAGCAGGCATGGACATTACTCCATATGCCATAACTTTTTTCATATCTGTGACATACTCCGGCTCAAAGGCTGGATTTCCTTCAATATAATTTCCCTTATATACATACCTTTTCCCCCACAAAAACATCCAGTGCTTCCATCAGATAATCAATTTCCTCTTTCCCAGTCCGATACCCGATGCCGATCCTCACAGTTCCTTTCCCCTGTGTACCAATCAACCCATGAGCACTAGGCGCACAATGCAGCCCGGTACGAACTGAAATATTGTATTCCCGGTCAAGCCAGAAACCTACATCCTCTGGTTTTACCCCGGTTACATTAAATGAAATTGCACCTGTCATTTTTCTGGCATCCATATTCCCATAAAGCTGAATACCATCCATAGGCGCCAGCTTATCCAGAGTATACTGTATAATCCGCTCTTCTTTTTGCCGAATAGCTTCCACTGTGACTCCTGACAAATACCGCAGAGACGCCCCAAGCCCGACAAGCCCGACTACATTCATCGTGCCAGCTTCATATTTATTCGGAAAATAATCCGGCTGGTATTCATATGAAGAATCACCACCTATACCGCCTTGCTTTAGAAGCCTTATTTGTCCTTCCCAATTGATTGCCAATCCACCCGTACCTGTTGTCCAAGCAGACTTTTGTGCCCTGTAAAAGCCAATAAACTGATATGTTCTTTCTGCATATCAATCGGATAGGCACCCGCAGTCTGTGCTGAATCTACCAGAAATGGAATCCCGAATTTTTCTGCAATCAATCCAATTTCCCGGATTGGCTGGATTGTACCTAATACATTAGAGGCATGCGTAAACACAATCAATTTTGTATTTCCACGAATATTTTTCCTCATCTTCCGGTCTGGTGTTTCCCTTTTCATCTGCTGGTACTTTTGTGATTGTAATTCCCCTGTCCCTCTCCAGCGTCTTTAAGCATCTCCAAACCGCATTATGCTCCATGCTGCTGGTAACCACATGATCTCCAGCATCCAAAATTCCCTGTAATGCCAGATTCAATGCTTCGGTTATGTTTATGGAAAAAACTACTGAAGATGTATTTGGACAGTGAAACAGCCTTGCAGCTTCCTTTCTTGCTTCATAAATTTTCCGGTCTGCCAACATAGCCTTACGATAAGCTCCTCTGGACGATGTCGCACCATTTTCCCGCATGTATGCCATCATTTCCTGCATGACAGCCTCCGGTTTCGGAAAAGAAGTTGCAGCATTGTCCAAATAAACCCCTTTTCCCAAAAGTTCTTCTTTTCTCATATTTTTCTGCTCCTAAAAATCAAAATAAAACTTATACATAGCCATTGCTTTAAAGTCGATTGCCCCCTAAATTCCACAATAGCAACAGCTGTCAGTATTTTCTTTTGCCTCACCATGGGGCGGTGCCCCCGTATGATCCCCTACATAGGTAATTACACCCTTTGGATACAGATTACCACATATTTCCATTTTGATTTTCTCCCTTATATCAGCAGATATTGGAATGCATTAAACAAATAACCGACAAGGATAATCCCAAGTGAACAGATTGCAATAAACAGGCCCAGCAGCTTCCGTTTTACTGCTTTACGCAGCATAATAATGGATGGAAGACTTAACGTAGTAACAGCCATCATAAAGCTGAGAATCGTTCCAAGCTGTGCCCCTTTCGTCAAAAGAGACTCTGCAACCGGAATCGTACCGAAAATATCAGCATACATTGGTACCCCTACCAGAACAGCCAGCACCACACCAAAAGGATTGCTTCTTCCCAATATGGTCTGAATCCAGCTCTCCGGAATCCAGTTATGAATCACAGCACCGATACCAACGCCAACCAGAATATACGGAAATACCTTCTTAAAGGTTTCCATAACCTGTTCTTTTGCATATGCCAGACGTTCTTTTACCGTCAGCGTATCGGATTCAATATCTACGCTACTTCCATGCCGTATAAATTCTTCTACATAGTAATCCATGTGCATTTTTTCAATGATTGTACCGCCAGCCACAGCAATGACCAGACCAACCGCTACATACACAATGGCAATCTTGGTACCGAAGATACTTATCAACAGAACCAGACTTCCAAGATCAACCATAGGGGAAGAAATCAGGAAAGAAAAGGTTACTCCAAGCGGCATCCCCGCACTGGTAAAACCGATAAACAGCGGTATTGAGGAACAGGAACAAAACGGTGTCACTGTTCCAAGCAGTGCAGCAATCATGTTTGCCTCAATACCATGAAAATGTCCTAAAATACGCTTACTCCGCTCCGGAGGAAAATAACTTTGAATATAGGAAATCATAAAAATCAAAAAACAAAGAAGAACCGTAATCTTAATCACATCATAAAGAAAAAACTGAATACTGCCGCCCCATCGCGATGCCGTGTCAAGACCAACAGCCGACAGACTATTTCCAATCACAGCGTTCAACCACTTCATACCAAGTACCTGATCCTGGATAAACAACCAAAAAGAACGTATAATTTCCATAAAACAAATCCTCTTTCATATTGATATATTCAAAACTTTCAAAGTATTGTTTCAAAGAAAAGCCACCCCTTCGGATGGCATGTTTCTCAATCATCCTGACATCTTTGATTCTGTCCGCCGGCCCCCTCCAAAGATACTAGTTGATCCAGCAGCTTTTTTGCGTGTTCTGCGCCCTCCTGGTTAATGGAATAATGAACCCATTTCCCTTCTTTACGTCCCTGTACAATATTGGCATCACACAGTAACTTCATATGATGGGAAAGTGTAGGCTGCGTAATGTGCAGATCATCCAATAGCTTACAAGCACATTTTTCGCCCGTCTGAAGCTGCTCTAAAATTTTCAAGCGGTTTTCATCACAAAACGCCTTAAACACCCTAACCGTATCATTATATGCAGCTGCCATTTTCTCTCACCTCACATTCAAGTTTTTGAATTTATCTATATTATATTCATACATTCGAAAATGTCAATATATATTTTGAGATTTTTTAAGAACTGAACCCGATGAAACCTGATAAGCTGTGGGAATACACATCAGAAGAAATGTTCGGACCGCTTTCACAGCAAACTCATTATACAATTCGCTTTCAGAACCAAAAATATTTACAATACTCTGCGGGAAGCATTGAAATATGCCAAAGGCAATGACACTGACAACTAAGGATGCTGCAAGCATTACGCTGTATGTCTTCTTCACCCGCTTCATATTCCCTGCACCGTAGTTATATCCTAAGATTGGCTGTGCCCCGACAGATATACCCACTAAAATTGCAAGCAAAATCTGATTTAATTTCATCACGATTCCCAGAACAGTCATGGGAATCTCCGAACCATACTTTGTTTGTGCTCCATATTTTGTCATCAGATTGTTGCACACTGCAGACATAATAACAATGGCAAGCTGTGGCTTACCGTCCGCGCGGATCATAGAATTCAAGCCAGTTGAAAGGATCATAAAAGGCAGACCAATAATAATAATCTTTCCATACTACTGTGCGCAAAGTAGCTTCCGTAGCACCGAACAGGCCAAGTAACGAATTAAAAAATAGTAAAAACACAGCAAGCATAATTACACTGGTCAAAACCAGCATGACAATACTGTTTCCAATGCCTTTCTCTGCGAAATCCACAAAGACTGGATAGATGATATTACTGGCAAGCTTACTGATCTTGAAAAACGCAATTTTCTGGAATTACTGAAAAAGGTCGCAGATACAGCAAATAAGATAAGCGGATGATAGAAATTGAAAGAGCACATCTCTGCCAGAGCTGCCGCAGCAGTCTGGCCAGGAGTGTTTTTCTTTTATTTTATTCGATTGCCTGTTTTGGACATTTCTCTTTACAGTGATAGCACCTCATGCATTTATCTGACTGTATTACATAAGTACCGTTTCCAGACTTTTCAATTGCATTATGGTGACATAGTTTATAACATTTGCCACAAACAATGCATGTTTCTCTGTTGATTGCCAATTTCTTTCTTCCAAGAAGCTTCCAGATCAGCTTTAATACCGCAGCTTTCATCTCACTTCCTCCAATTTTTCATTCTTTTTTGCTTTATACAGAAACACAATGTAAATGAGATCATATACGGTACAAAGCAAACCACATGTCAGAACTACATAATTCGTAGACATGATGCCCATTGTAATTGTGGGTGCCAAAGTTCCGATCCACTTGGCAATTGCCAGCAGCATACTTTGTCCTTTCGTAGTTCCGCGTTTTACAAACATATGAATAAATGCAATAGACATAATCAAATTCTGCGCAAATGCAGAATACTGTGCAGACAAATGTCCCTCCACTCCAAATTCTTTCACATAAGCTAATTGTACAAGAAACATTGCAGCTACCCCAAGGATGGTCCATAAGTAAAACAACTTGCCACTGCCTGTTTCATAGTGTTTCCTGCCATATTTAAAATACAATGAAAGGATGACCACATCCAGACCAAACCACAAAACATTTACGATTCCCTGAACATCGACTCCTGCACACAGGTCGTGGTATGTATAAATTCCCTCCCAGGTAATATTTAAGGCCAGCGCCCAGAATGGCATCGCATATGTTTTATCCTTAACAGCAAGCCTGATACATTCTTCATAGACAATACACCAGCAAATACCGCTTAACAAAGTCAAAAACATTTCCATCTTTCACATCTCCTTTTTCTTTGACATTTGTCAATGTTTGTTATATAATACAAGCAGATTTTATCAATGTCAATGCTTTGAAATGAACTTGTACAAAATGGAGATTGTGTCAATGTATGAAGGCAATAACCCTATAGCCTTAAATTCCAGAGAGTGGCTGGTCAATGCACTCCTTACTCTGATGGAAACAAAACTTTATTCAAAGATAACAGTAAAAGATATCTGCCAAAAAGCCGACCTGTCACGTCAGACATTCTATAATTGCTTTGAAACCAAAGATGATATCATTCTTTTTTGTATAAAGAGATGCTATCTGGAAATGATGGATGGCCTGAAATCAAAATCATCGCTTTTATTGTCTGATATTACGGAAGAGTTAATAAAAACATTTCATAAAAACCAGGATATGATACATTTATTTATTTCACAGAATCTGGAACATCTTCTTGAATACGAGCTTGCCTCTGTAATTCAGGTTTTTGCAGAACAAATAAATTCGGAAACCGGCAATCACTCACATAAGTATGGAACGGCCTTTCTTACCGGTGCGATTGCCCACACAGTCATATACTGGTTTAAAGATCCTCAACCGATTCCGTCAGAACAATTAGCTGAACTCTTGGAAAATATTCTGTCAGGTAATTACTATGTATTTAAAAATAAAATATGAATTCTCTTGTAACTTATAAAGA
>CAMQZX010000096.1 GCA_947039785.1 uncultured Lachnospiraceae bacterium
TACACTTCTAGCTTCGTCGGCAGCGTCAGATGTGTATAAGAGACAGATTCAGTATACAGAAATTGTGAAAGAAATGAAAGTTTAGGTTTCTTAACAAATGAAGAGATATCGGAATCGTGGGAGCACAAAGTGCAGAGTAATCCCCGGACATTATGGCTAAATACCTTTTGATTTCTATATCATGAAAAAATACGATATAAAATCAGCGATTGGTAAGACCAATATTTATGAAAAATGCTGAAAAAACACTTTATTGGAAAAAAGTGCTTGAAAATTGTGGAAGAAAGGTTTATGATGTAAAACAAAAAAATGAGATATGTATTTTGCACAAAAATACATAACTAACTTTGTGCATTTTACCTAATTCCAGCTTGCTTTAGACGAATATCTGGAACGGCAAGTTGGAAGAGGAAAGGAAGAGAGGAGGGAAAATGGCATGGGAAATCTGTCTGAGGAACTGATGGAGGAGCTGAATTGTAAGATCGCTTTCACTATTCCGGTGCTGGGGGGGATTCCTGTCCTGGAATCAGTAGTGGTGACATGGAGCATCATGGCAGTGATGACAGTCCTTGCGATTTGCCTTGTGAGAGATTTAAGGGTGGAAAACCCCGGAAAAAAGCAATTGTTTCTGGAATCGGCTTTCACAGTGGCCAACGATTTCTTCATGGACATTGTAGGTGAGAAAGGGAAGCGTTACATTCCTTATCTGATCAGCACGGCAATTTATATCGCCATTTCAAATCTGATTGGATATTTCGGATTTAAGCCGCCCACCAAGGACTTGAATGTGACAGCAGCTTTGGCGCTTTTGAGTATCTTTCTGATTGAGTACAGCGGCATTCATGCAAAAGGCGTGAAAAGATGGCTGAAAGGCTTTGCAGAGCCATCGCCCATTATGGCGCCCATGAATGTGCTAGAGGTGGCCATTCGTCCGTTGTCTTTGTGTATGCGGCTTTTCGGAAATGTGTTGGGTTCCTTTGTGGTGATGAAGTTGATTGAAATTCTCTGCCCGCTGGTTCTTCCGGTGCCGTTTAGTCTGTATTTTGACTTGTTTGACGGACTGATTCAGACTTTTGTGTTTGTTTTTTTGACTGCGTTATTTATCAAAGAAGCAGTAGAGTAACTCGTGAAATGATCAGGTTCTTCCTCTGCCGGGGAGCAGAGTAGAATAGAGAAAGTCATCTGACAGGTTATGCCGGATACTTTCAGATGAAATATGAGGAGGATGAAAAAATGGGAACAATTATCGCAATCGGAGCAGGAATCGCAGTGCTGACAGGTATCGGAGCTGGTATTGGAATCGGTATAGCCACTGGTAAAGCCACGGATGCCATTGCAAGACAGCCGGAAGCAGAAAGTAAGATTTCCAAATCACTGCTTCTTGGATGTGCCCTGGCGGAGGCTACTGCTATTTACGGATTTGTAATCGCCCTGTTGATTATTATTATGCTGAAATAAAGGGAAAGGCAGGAATCTAACAATGGTAAGCATTAATATCAATCTTGTCTTCACCATGATAAACCTGGTTATTTTCTATCTGCTTATGAAGAAATTTCTGATCGGTCCCATCCATGGAGTGATGGAAAAGCGGGCGGCTCTGATTCAGAGTCAACTGGAAGAGGCCAAAAGGACGGAAGCAGCAGCCAATCAGATGAAGGTGGAGTATGAAGAATCCCTCCAGGGAGCAAAGACGGAATGTACACAGATGATCGCCAGTGCCAAGGAAAGTGCCAAAAAGGAGTATGACCGCATTGTGGAGGACGCCAATCAAAAATCCGTTAAGATTATGGAAGACTCCCGAAAGACCATTCAGCAGGAGCGAGATCAGGCCATGGAGGATATGCAGGCACAGATCGCCCAGCTAGCTCTGGCAGCAGTGGGAAAGGTTCTTCCGGGAGAAATCAGTCAGGAGGAAAATGACAGATATTACGCTCGTTTTCTGAGGGAAGCAGGTGAGGTTTATGAAGCAGGCAGCAATTAATTATGGTCAGGCATTGTTTGAATCCAAGATTTCTGACAAGGCAGTGCAGGAAGCAAAGGAGATTTATGAATCTTCAGGACCTCTTCGCCAGGTGCTGGAAAGCCCGGTGGTGGATGAAGCTTCCAGGGCAAACATTATAGAACGAGTCTTTCCAAAAGAAATGCAGGGATTTTTGAAGCTGGTCTGTTCTTATCATCAGGCTTCCTGGCTCTCGGACATCTTTCAAATCTATGAAAGGCGAAAGCGGGAGAAACAGGGGATTTTGTCGGCAACACTGTTTTATGTCAGAATGCCGGATGAGACGTATGTCCGCCAGATTGAAGCGTTTTTATTAAAAAAATATAAAGGACGGCAAGTGGAGCTGACGCTTGTCCAGGATACCAGCCTGCTGAGTGGATTTTTACTGCAGATTGGAAACATACAGTACGATTGCAGTGCCAGAGGCGCCATGGGGCAGCTTCAGCAGAAGCTGGTAAGGAGGTGAGAGCATGAGTGTGATTCGCTCAGATGAAATCATATCCATATTAAAAGAAGAAATTGCAAATTTTGACATGGTGACCAGAGCACTGGAGACAGGAAGCGTTATTTCTGTGGGAGACGGTATCGCTACTGTCTATGGAATCGATCATGCCATGTACGGAGAAATTGTCATTTTTGAAAACGGTGTCAAGGGAATGGTGCAGGATATCAGAAGAAATGAGATCGGATGTATCATATTTGGCAAAGATACTGGAATCTGTGAGGGAACCAAAGTGACACGGACTAAGAAGCAGGCGGGTATTTCTGTCAGTGAGGCTTGTCTTGGAAGAGTGGTAAATGCTCTTGGTGCACCCATTGACGGCAAAGGAGAGCTGCCCCAAGGAGAATATCTCCCCATGGAACAGGAAGCTCCAGGTATTGTAGAGAGAAAATCCGTTAGTGTTCCCATGGAGACCGGTATTCTGGCAATTGACTCCATGTTTCCCATCGGAAGGGGACAGCGTGAGCTGATTATTGGAGACCGGCAAACCGGAAAGACATCCATTGCCACAGATACCATTCTGAATCAGAAGGGAAAGGACATGATTTGTATTTATGTTGCCATTGGACAGAAGGCATCTACTGTGGCAAAGATTGTCTCCACCTTTACTCAGAACGATGCCATGGATTACACCATTGTAGTGACTTCAATGGCAAGTGACCCGGCTTCCCTCCAGTATATTGCTCCCTATGCGGGAACTGCCATAGCAGAATATTTCATGAAGAAGGGAAAGGATGTTCTGATTGTTTACGACGACCTTTCCAAACATGCGGTGGCATACCGTGCCCTTTCCCTGTTGCTGGAGCGTTCTCCGGGACGGGAGGCATATCCGGGAGATGTGTTTTACCTTCATTCCAGACTTCTGGAGCGTTCCAGCCGGTTAAATGAGGCGGCAGGAGGCGGTTCCATCACAGCCCTTCCCATCATTGAGACTCAGGACGGAGATGTGTCTGCTTATATCCCCACCAATGTGATTTCCATCACAGACGGGCAGATTTTTCTGGAGAGCGATTTGTTTAATTCCGGTATGCGCCCCGCAGTGAATGTGGGTCTGTCCGTATCACGTGTGGGAGGAGCTGCCCAGACAAAGGCCATGAAAAAGGCGGCGGGAAGCATCCGTATTGACCTGGCACAGTACCGTGAGATGGAAGTGTTTACCCAGTTTAGTTCCGATCTGGATGCTGCCACTAAGGAGCAGCTTCAGTATGGAAAGGGGCTGATGGAGCTTCTAAAGCAGCCCCTTGGATGTCCCTTAAGCCTTAGCGAGCAGGTGCTGACGTTGGTGCTTGCCACCCGTAAAGTGATGCTGGATGTCCCCGTCAGTAAGGTGAAGCAATTTCAGAAGGATATCCTGGAGTATTTTAAGACAGAGCAAAGTCCCATCGTTCAGGAAATTGAAGAGACAAAAACGCTGACAGATCAGTTGATGGATGAGATTTTAGAGGCAGCCAGAGCATATAAATCCAGGTTTCGATAGGGTTTTGGTGAATATAGAGGAGACTTAGATTATGGAAAATATGAAAGAAATCCAAAACCGAATCAAGAGTGTGCAGGACACCATGAAAATCACCAATGCCATGTACATGATTTCCAGTACCAAGCTGCAGAAGTCGAAGAAATCTCTTCAGGACGCAGAGCCTTACTTCTATACCCTGCAAAATACTCTCCAGCGTATTCTGCGCCATCTTCCGGATTTGGAACATCCCTATTTTGACCTGCGTGACCATATTGAGGAGCCGGATCGGAAGGTGGGCTATCTGGTAATTACTGGCGACAAGGGATTGGCGGGTGCCTATAATCAGAACGTGTATAAAATAGCAGAGGAAGAGATGAGAGGAAGAGAACACAGCAAGCTGTTTGTGGTTGGACAGCAGGGAATTCACTATTTTATGAAGAAAGGCTATGATATCGAGCAGCATTTTCACTACACAGCCCAGAATCCCACCATTGACCGGGCGAGGGTCATTGGAAATGTGTTGTTTGATCAGTTTAAGCAGGGCTTTTTGGATGAGATTCAGATCATTTACACCAGAATGGTAACCTCCATGGAGATGGATGCGGAGAAAAAGCAGCTTCTGCCTCTGCACCGGGAGCATTTTGCCAACCAGTCCGAGGAGATTCAGGCATATATCCGGGATGTGCATCCAAAGCCCTTCCCTATGTATCCTTCCGGGGAGGCTGTTCTGGATATGGTGATTCCCAATTATCTGGTGGGATTTATCTACGGTGCACTGGTGGAATCATACGCCTCAGAGCAGAATTCCAGAGTGATGGCAATGGACACAGCCACCACCAGTGCCAGGGAATTGATTCGTGAGCTGAGTGTCAAATACAACCGGGCGCGTCAGGCAAGTATCACCCAGGAGATTACAGAGATTGTGGGCGGTGCCAGAGCGCAGAAGGGAAAAGGTGATAGGTAGATGAATAAAGGAAAAATTGTACAGGTGTCCGGACCTGTGGTGGATGTGGAGTTTGCAGATGGTGTACTTCCTGCCATCAAGGATGCTCTGGAGGTGGATAACCACGGAAAACGTTGTGTCATGGAGGTGGCTCAGCATACAGGAAATCGGGTGGTACGCTGTATTATGCTGTCTGCCAGCGAAGGACTTTCCAGAGATATGGAAGTGACGGCAACGGGCACGGGAATTCAGGTTCCGGTGGGACAGAAGACACTGGGAAGACTGTTTAATGTACTGGGCGATACCTTAGACGGCATGGAAAGTCTGGAGGAGGAGCAGCACTGGGAGATTCACAGAGAGCCGCCCACATTTGAGGAACAAAATCCGGCAGTGGAAATGCTGGAGACAGGAATTAAGGTCATTGATCTTCTGGCACCTTACGCCAAAGGCGGTAAGATTGGTCTTTTTGGCGGCGCTGGTGTGGGCAAGACGGTTCTGATTCAGGAACTGATTCGAAACATTGCCACGGAGCACGGCGGCTACTCTATATTCACCGGAGTGGGAGAGCGTTCCCGTGAGGGAAATGACCTCTGGATGGAGATGAAGGAGTCGGGAGTCATTGACAAGACGGCTCTGGTGTTCGGGCAGATGAATGAGCCGCCAGGCGCACGTATGCGTGTGGCGGAGGCGGGACTTACCATGGCGGAGTATTTCCGTGACCGGGAACATCAGAACGTGCTGTTGTTTATTGACAATATCTTTCGTTTTACCCAGGCTGGTTCGGAGGTGTCGGCTCTGTTGGGACGTATGCCTTCGGCGGTAGGATATCAGCCTACCCTGGCAACGGAGATGGGAGAATTACAGGAGCGAATCGCCTCCACGAAGAACGGTTCTGTTACTTCCGTTCAGGCAGTGTATGTACCTGCCGATGACTTGACAGACCCGGCACCAGCCACTACCTTTGCCCATCTGGATGCCACCACGGTACTGTCCAGAAAGATTGTGGAGCAGGGCATTTATCCTGCGGTAGACCCTCTGGATTCCAATTCCCGTATTCTGGAGCCGGATGTGGTGGGATGGGAGCACTATGAGACAGCCCGCCGGGTACAGGAGATTTTGCAGAAGTACAAGGAGCTGCAGGATATCATTGCGATTCTGGGAATGGATGAATTGTCCGACGAGGATAAGCTGACGGTTTTCCGTGCCCGTAAGGTTCAGAAGTTTTTGTCACAGCCCTTCTTTGTGGCAGAAAATTTTACAGGCGTTGCTGGTATATATGTTCCGATAAAAGAAACTATCCGGGGTTTTCGCGCCATCGTAAACGGAGAGATGGATGATTATCCGGAAAATGCTTTTTTTAATGTGGGAACCCTTGAGGACGTGAAGCTAAAGGCGAAAGACATGGGAACGTCTGTGGGAGAGGAGTGAGTTTTCCGGATGAATACCTTCTTTTTAGATGTGTTTGCAAGTGACCGTAAATTTTTCAGAGGGAAAGTGGAAGCTCTGGTGATTCCCTGCCCTGACGGTGAGAAGGAGATTTTGGCTCATCATGAGGATATGCTCATTGCCGTTGCAGGCGGCCAGATGCGGGCAAAATTGCCCCAGGGTGAGTGGCAGACTGCCATCTGCGGTCCCGGCTTTGCCCAGGTTGCCAATAATCGGGTAACTTTGTTGGTGGAGACGGCGGAGCTTCCGGAGGAGATTGACATACGAAGAGCCAAAAGAGCCAAAGAAGAGGCGGAGGAACAATTGCGGCAGAAGCAAAGCATTCAGGAATATCATGCCTCTCAGGCGGCACTGGCGAGGGCTTTGAGCAGACTGAAATATGTGGATCATCGTTGAAGTAAGAGATTCTTTTTGAATGAAAGAGATGTAAAGCACCCTATTCATTTCTATTTCAGAAATGAATAGGGTGCTTCTGTGCGGTGGGCATGTGTGAAAAGTCAGGCGGACCTTTTTTAAGTATTTGTTGCTGTCCATTTGCCGCACATGAACATATGGAGTTTATGAGACTGCGTTTTTCTCCATGAAGCTGTGGGTGGCTTTGGCCACCAGCTGATGGGTAAGCTGCGCCATATGCTGGGGAGAATCGCTTTCTCCCTCTGACAACCATGCTTTTATGACACCTATGCAGCCGTTAAGACAGAAGGCATAGGCATATTCAATGTCCCGGACATTTTCGGTAAGATTTCGGACATAATGCTGAAAAATCGTTCCGGCGATGAGCTGTTCGGTTCTTCCCACGAAGGACATATCTCCGTTGGAGCCCAGAAGAGCCCGGCAGATGTCCCGGTTTTTGTCCAGGATTGTGAAAAAATCTGTGGTAAAGGGCAGTGAACCGTCTTCCTTTGGAGGTTCTCCGGCATGGGAAAGGATGGTTTCTGTGATTTCCGCCATAAGTTCTTCTTCCACACTCTCCAACATCTGGTAGATATCAGAATAATGAAGATAGAAGGTGGAGCGGTTAATATCCACTTCTTCCACCAGTTCTTTTACTGTGATTTCCTTAATGCTTTTGATCTGCATCAACCGTGCCAGACCAGCACGAAGCTGTGCTTTTGTCTTACGTACTCTTCGATCAACCTTTTGAGCCATATTATTTTCCCCCATTTTTATATTGATTGTAATACTGCATCATTTTATCACTTATAAAATGTGAACATTTTCTTAAAATAGACAGATGAATCGTCTGGTGTTTAGTAATCATCAAAGAGAGGTTTCATTAACGGTTGTATCTGTTTCTGAACTTTAGTATAATACACATCGAGAAGAAAAGCAACACCTTGTCTATTAATAGATTTAAAAATGATTAATAGAATAGATTCCAGAAATGGAAGATAAGTCTATTATTAAGCTATTAATGGAAAGGTATCCGCACATATCATAATGAAGTAAGGAAGGGATTTGTATGCTGAAGGATGAATGGAAAAGTTTGCTTCACAATAAGATTTTGATAATTGTGGTGATTGCCATTATTGCAATTCCCACAATTTACGCAGGTCTGTTCTTAAAGTCCATGTGGGACCCCTACGGAAATGTGGACCATCTTCCGGTGGCGGTGGTCAACGAAGATCAGCCAGTGGAATATGAGGGAAAGACACTGCAGGTGGGCGAGGATATGGTGGAAAGTCTGCGGGATAACGATTCCCTGGCATTTAACTTTGTTAATGCCCAGACAGCCAGAGATGGTCTGAAAAACGGAACTTATTATATGGTGATTACCATTCCTGAGAGTTTCTCAAAGAATGCCTCCACTCTGATGGATGAACAGCCTCAGAAGATGGAGCTGAAATATGAGACCAATCCCGGAACCAACTATATCGCCTCAAAAATGAGCGAGACAGCCCTGACCAAGATTAAGGACAGTGTGGCCTCTGAGGTGACTCAGGTTTATACGGAGACTGTGTTTGATCAGATTGCCGAGGCAGGAGACGGTATGCAGGAGGCAGCTGACGGATCCGGAGAATTGCGGGACGGAGTGTCCGATGCCTCAGAGGGAAATCAAAAGATCACGAAGAATTTAAAGAAGCTGGCTTCCAGTACCCTGACATTCCAGGATGGAGCCGAGACCCTTACCAAAGGCTTGAAGGAATACACAGACGGCGTATCTCAGGTCAATGATGGGGCGAAGCAGTTAAAGGACGGTGTAGGCACTTTGACCGCCAAGGTACCGGAGCTGACTTCAGGAACCAATACATTAAACAGTGGTATCAAGGAATACACAGCAGGCGTGGCAAAACTAAATGCCAACACACCGACACTGACGAAAGGAACAAAATCTCTGAAAGAGGGGGCCAATACCTTAAAGACGGGTGCCGCTTCTCTGGTAAAAGGAACTAAGGAGTATGTGTCAGGAGCCAATACGCTGGCTGACGGTACGACTGCTTATGTTCAGGGAGCCGAGCAATTGGCAGCGGGAGCGAAGCAGCTTCAGGCCCTTGAAAATCTGGGGCAGGTATCCAGCGGTATCGCCCAGTTAAACACAGCCGTATCCAAGGGCAGCGAGAACACACCGGCATTAAAAGACGGTACTCAGCAGTTGGAGGAAGGCCTTGGAGCTATGGCAGCTCAGGTTGGTGCTTTGTCTGATCTGACAAGTACAGAGGGGCTGAAAGAGCTGACTACGGGACTGAATACAGCGAAGGCCGGAATGGAAAATGCCAGCGACGGCATGAACGATGCCAGTGAAGGAATGAAAAACGCCAGCACGGGAATCCGCACTGCGGCAGATGTGCTTTCCGGGCAGGTGGTACCGGGACTTTCTCAGGTTCCCGCCGCCATGGACAGTGTGAATGAGAATGTAGGAGAGGTATTTCAGGCATATGCAGTGGATGCCAATACAAAGATTGGAACAGCTAATGGACAGATTTTGACGGGAAAGCAAAATGTCCAGAGCGCCATCAGTCAGTTACAAAGCCTTCAGGCTTCCGGAGAGGAAATTTCTGCCGATAGTTTAAACAATGTTCTTGCCACATTGAACGCTGCCGATGCCAGTCTGCAGGGTGTGGAGAACTTTGACACAGCAGGATATCAGGCGGCAGTTGGTCAGATTTCTGAAGGGGTGAATCAGCAGATGGCAGGAACCCAGCAAAATCTTGAAAAAGCAGTGGAAGGTTTAAACACCATAGCCACAGCGCTGGATTCCGGTGCAGATACCATGGAAGAAGGCTCCAGACAGATGTCTGAGGGAGCCGTTCAGATGGCAGCGGGAGCAGCTAAGATACCGGATAATATTCCTTCCAATCCACTGCCCACCGTCAGCGCGGCAGTGAATCAGCTCTATGCCGGAGCAAAGAAGGTCAATGCGGGTACACAGGCAGTGGCAGCGGGACTTGGAACACTGGAAGAGAGTACAGGAGCATTTCCTCAGGCGGCAGCAGGTGTGAAAGCGTTAAATGCAGGTTTTGATACACTGACAGCCAACGATGAAAAGCTGCTTCAGGGAGCCAAAAGCCTGAAGGCTGCAGGCAGCCAGGTAAACGGCGGTGCCACTCAGGTATCTCAGGGAGCTGGTGAGCTGGCAGCGGGAGCAGCCAAGTTAGACAGCGGAGCCAAAGAGCTGGCAGCAGGAGTCAGTACTCTGGCAGCAAATAATAAGAAGCTGACAGACGGAAGCCAGGCACTGGCAGACGGAGCCAAGACTTTGGCAAGCGGAGCCACACAGCTTCAAAGCGGAACCAGCACCTTTATGCAGGAACCAGTAAGCTGGTGTCCAATAACAAGACGTTAAACGACGGAGCAGCCAAATTATCCGACGGAGCAGTTCAGATTCATGATGGCTCCGAACAGCTTTATAATGGTTCGAAAGAGCTGGGTGAAGGTATGGATAAGATTTACGATGGTTCTGATACATTGGCAGCCAGCCTTCAGGAGGGTGCCGATACGGTAAAAGAAATTAAAGCTGAAGATAACAATATTGAGATGTTTGCGGCACCAATCGAGGATGAGGAGACAAAAATCACTCAGGTAGAAAACAACGGTCACGCCATGGCACCCTACATGATGTCGGTAGGACTGTGGGTAGGCTGCCTTGCCTTCTGTCTGATGTATCCTCTGACCAAGTACAACGGAAAGCTGAAATCAGGAGTTGCGTGGTGGGCAAGCAAGGCTTCTGTGCTTTATCTGGTGGCAATCCTGCAGGGCACTTCGCTAATCTTGCTGCTGCATCTGTTTAACGGATTTACGCCGGTGGAGATGGGCAAGACGGTAGCGTTCTCCTGTCTGACTGCCATAGCCTTTACTTCTATCATGTACTTCTTTAACATTACTCTTGGCAAAGTGGGAAGCTTCTTGATGCTGGTATTTATGGTCATTCAGCTGGCGGGTTCTGCGGGAACTTATCCGGTGGAATTGTCCCCGGCATTTGTAGCTAAGATTCACAGCTTCGTACCATTTACGTATACTGTGGATGCGTTTAGAAGCACCATCTGCGGCGGAGAGAGCATCACAGGTTCTGTGGTATTTCTGATAATTGTGTGGATTGTCTTTACGGTACTTACCATTTTAGAATTCCAGTATCGCGCAAAGGCAATTAAAAAGAAAAAGCCATTGCTTCTGGATTTCCTGGAAGCAAAGGGATTGGCATAATTGAAATTGCCCCGAACGGCGAAATAGCTGTCCGGGGCAGTTTTTGCTTTACGAAAGTATAGAGTTGTGGCATAATGTAGCTTAAAGTTGTACAGGCAGCACTGCTGCTATAAGGTTATGAGCAGGCAACGTGTTGGACATCCGACGGATGTATGTTTCGCCATGGGAATATCCCTGTAACTGTCTGCTTTATGATATGAGATTTTACAATATAAGCTTTATGTATTATAGAAGAAAGAGGAGAGATTATGAAAAATTGGGAAAGAAACATTCGAAAAGTGATACCATATACCCCAGGCGAGCAGCCCAATGAGCCGGATATGATTAAGTTAAACACCAATGAAAACCCCTATCCGCCCTCACCTAAGGTTGCCGGGAGAATGGCGCAGATCAACATGGACCAGATGCGTCTTTATCCGGATCCGGCGGTCACTGATCTGGTACATGCCATTGCCGTGAGATACGGACGGAAGGATGAGCAGGTATTTGTGGGCGTTGGTTCGGATGATGTGCTGGCCATGTCCTTTATGACCTTCTTTAATTCTGATAAGCCGATTCTCTTCCCGGATATCACATATTCCTTCTACGATGTGTGGGCAGACCTTTTGAAGATACCTTATGAGCGTCCTGCTCTGGATGACAATTTCCACATCCGTAAGGAGGATTACTATGGAGAAAATGGCGGTATCGTTTTCCCCAATCCCAACGCCCCCACTGGCGTGGCAATGCCTCTGGCGGACATTGAGGATATTTTACAGCACAATCAGGATGTGATTGTCATTGTAGATGAGGCCTATGTGGATTTTGGAGCCCCTTCTGCCCTGGAATTGCTGGATAAGTATGAGAATCTGATCGTAGTGCAGACATTTTCCAAATCCCGTTCTATGGCTGGTATGCGTATCGGATATGCCATGGGGAATCCGGTGCTGATTAAATACCTGAATGATGTAAAATATTCTTTCAATTCCTACACCATGAACCGTCTTGCCATTGAGCTTGGCGTGGAAGCCGTGAAGGATGAGGAATATTTCCAGGAGACTCTGCGTAAAATCATAGATACAAGGGAGTGGACAAAGGAGCAGCTTCGCAAGCTTGGATTTACCTTTGAGGATTCCAAAGCAAACTTTATTTTTGCTGCTCACAAGTCAGTTCCGGCAGCTGAACTGTTTCAGGCATTGCGCGAGAAGCACATTTATGTCCGCTATTTTAACAAAGCGCGTATCAATAACTACCTGAGAATTACCATCGGAACCCGGGAGGAGATGGAAGCCTTTACCGCCTTTTTAAAAGATTATCTGAATTAAGAGATAAAAAGGTAAAAGATGACATAGCCTTTTTGCATTTTCGCTGCGAAACATACGTGAAAAGGTCCGGTAGATCTTTTTCTAAGCTATTAAAAAATAAGGAGTTTATATGCAGGTTTTAATTGAATGGTTTACCTCTACATTGGGGCAGTACATATCGGAGCAGGCGGTGATTTTTCTGATTTCTCTGCTTCCGATTCTGGAGCTGAGAGGAGGGCTTATTGCCGCCGTACTTTTGGGAATACCCCAGACTCAGGCAATTCCCATTTGTATCATCGGAAACATTATTCCCATTCCGTTTATTCTTCTGTTTATCAAGAAGATTTTTGAATGGCTGCGTCCCACAAAGCTGTTGGGACCTGTTATCCGAAAGCTGGAGGATAAGGCGATGAACAAAAGCTCCGCTCTGGAAAAGGGTGAGTTTATTGGTCTGATGCTGTTTGTGGGAATTCCCCTTCCGGGAACGGGAGCCTGGACAGGAGCGTTAATTGCGTCTTTGCTTGGAATCGATATTAAGAAATCGTCCATTGCCATCCTGTGCGGAATTGCAATGGCTTCTGTGATTATGACTATTTTTTCTTATCAGTTTTTGGGGAATATTGTGGCGTAATTTCTACGCATTGCGACAAAGGGGTCGATGCAGAGTATCTGCATTCAGGAGGTAAGTGTTATGAAGATTAGCCGAATAGGAGGAATCATTGCTGCTGCCAGCATCAAAAGAACAAAGCCTTTACTGAAGGTGGGATCCATTTCTGTGATTCAGAGAATTGTGATTTCTTATCAACAGGCAGGGATTTTTCCCATTGTGGTGGTGACAGGGGCAGAAGAATATGAGGTGAGATATCAGCTGTCCGGCTACGGGGTGATTTTTATACGAAATGAGGATTCGGAATCGGCAGAATTATTTGAGTCTGTGAAGCTTGGACTGGAGTACCTGCAGGGGAAATGTGACCGCGTTGTTTTTGCACCTGTAAATGTGCCCATGTTTACTGCGGATACACTGAGAGTGCTTCTGTCAGAAGAGGGTGGAATCGTGACTCCTTCCTATAAAGGCTGCGGAGGCCATCCAGTGGTGATTGCAGAAGGGGTGATTCCGGATATTCTTGCCTTTGAGGGAGAAGGGGGACTGCGTTCTGCCATGGCTGCCATGCCGGAATACAGAAAAGTTGTTTCGGTCCCGGACCCGGGAGTAACCATCACCATATCCGATGGGGAACAGCTTCAGGAGCTTTTGGCAGAGCACAATCATGCACTGCTTCATCCCAGAGTGCAGCTGAGCCTGGAGCGGGAGTCTTCCTTTTTTAATCCCCGTATTAAGCTGCTACTGTATCTGATTCATGATACCCATTCTGTGCGCAGTGCCTGTGACCGAATGGCTCTGTCCTACGGAAAAGCCTGGAATATGCTTAATAAACTGGAGGAGGAGACGGGATTCCCCATTGTGGAGCGAAAGCATGGCGGCAAGAGAGGCGGAAGCACCACTTTGACACAGCAGGGACTGAAGTTTCTGCGGGCATGGATTCAGTTTGAAGATCGGGTGTTTTGTTTTACTCAGGCGGAGTTTGTATCTCTGTTTCACGACAGCGGGCTGATCTCATAAGGCTGCAGAAGAGAATATCTGATGTAATGTCTGTTTGGCACCTTTGAAGGAGTCATAGATATCGAG
>CAMQZX010000097.1 GCA_947039785.1 uncultured Lachnospiraceae bacterium
ATTCTAGAGAGAATTATGAATGAAATAGTTGAGATGGTGGTTACGAGCCAAGCATATATAGATACCTTTATGTAACAGAAAAAGATGTCTGTTGGTATGCGGATGGTCCTTTGCACCAAGAACTTCCATCAGAGAATTGGTGGAATGGTACGCAGTATATGTGGGAGACAACTGATTTTGGATTTAGTGACGGAGTGAGTGAAGACGAGAAAAATATAATTACGCAGAAAGATACGAATGCATTTAACCGTGGGTGTATAGAGTATACCCAACGATTATTTCAATGCAATCCAACGACAATGAAATATGGTTCGTTAAGCTATTAAAAAGTTGTATTTGTACAGAACATATATTTAAATCGTGGATTAAAAATTCTAGCCAAAGGAGGATTTTGTTTATGAAGAAAAAAATGTTGATTTCTATTATGACAGCATTAGTTGTAACTTGTTCATTAGCTACGCCAGTTTTGGCAGATACACACCAACAATATCATTTCAATTTAGCAGCTACAGGTCAGAGTTTTAACCTTGATACGAGTTCAATGCAAGCGACGGTTGGTGGAATTCAGATACGGTAAACTAATATGAAAAAAATGCAAATGAAATGGAAGTATATACGGATGGCTGCAGTGCTGTCAATTGTGTTAATTCTTGCGGGGTGTGCTAAACACCCTGCAAGTAAAAATATCGACGGAGTAAAGGCTGCAAAGAGCATAAAGGATGATGCAGAGTACGAACAGGAAAATGAGAAGGTAAAAATGGAGACAGAAGTTGTCAGCGTGCAAAATAGCTTACAATCCTTTCCAACACATATATCAGAGGAATTTCTGAATCAGGCGAACGATAATTGTCTGGTGGTTGAGGCTGATGTTGTAATTTCAAAAGAAATCGAAAAACTATACAGCAGTGAAGGTCATCTGAAACAGTGGAGTCAGGATGATATAGAGGTTTTAACAAGACAGTTGTTGGAGACAGGGCTGATATCCGGAGAATATTCTGTTCAGACATATGCAGATGAGCAGGAAAGCGATGCTGTCACTTCAATAAGCTATATAGATGAGAAGATGTATGCGCAGGAAAAACAGGGAGAGCTGGAAGTAAATGAAGAAGTATTTGATAAGCAGGCAGAAGATTTTTGTGCAATATGGAAAGAAAACGGAATATCCATTGTCTTAAAACCTTATCAGTATGATAAAGAAGCTTGGGACAACTGTACATATTATATTTGTCAGGCAATAGAAGGTGTGGCGATGGAAGCAGATTTCCCAGCTACAGGAACAAATGAGATAGCCAGACCTGGCGGAAAGATAACATTTGGCGATAGTGGAATCGTCAGCTTTGACATAGCAGGTTTTATTGATATAGAAAATAAAACAGAATGTGATGGATTGGCATCTGCAAATGTAATAAAGACGTCGTTGAAAAAAGCAGTCGATTATTACGAAATTGTATTTTCCAGTCAATTAAAGGCTGTGAAACTGGAATTGGTATATCTTGCGAAGAGAGAGGATCGGAAGATATCTGTAATTCCTGTGTGGAATGTCATTTTTGATACAGACAGCTATTACCAATATATAGAGGAACATCCAGGTGAAGAGGGAATGACCAGTATGATGAATTTGTGCATCAATGCTACAGACGGAAGTATTGCCTATGCTATGTAATATAAGAAATAATATATATTTGGAAGACATAAGGAGAGCAATTTTCAACCTTGGATTTTTTATGGGAACAGTCGTATGTCGTATTAACGATTATGTTGATGCGGACGGTGTGGCATTTCAAGGATATGCCAGGGCAAATGTCGGTTATGGAAATTTGCTCTTATCCCATGGCCTTATCCGGTTTCACCGTGTTTTCAGCGGCATTTCCAGCCTGGGGATATGCCAGTCAGTTTTATAAAGAAGAAAGAACGGGCTATAGCAGGCTTATTCTGAGCCGAATATCCTGTAAAAATTACATATTGATGCGAATGATGTCGACTTGCATTTCCGGAGGTCTGGTGATTGCGCTTCCGCTTACAGTGCTTTTTGTTTTTGCTTACTGCATAAGCAACGGGGAGGCTGGGGAACTGTTTCAGGGAATGCATGTGCAGGAGACGATTCTTCGCTTGGGTGTTCCGACAGTGTTGCTGATCAAGACGGGATTGGGCACATTGTTTGGAGTACTTTGGGCTTTAGTGGGAATGCTTGCCTCTTTGCTGGTTAAAAACAAATATGCACCTTTTGTGATTCCTTTTATTTTGAATCAATTCTTATGGATTGTATTGGCGAAATATCCAGGACTGAATCCCGTATTTCTGGTAAGAGGAGAAGATATGGATTCTTATGGAGTATCTGCTGTTCTTTTGGTTGGATATTGTATTTTTATTGGTATTGTAATTGGTCTTGTCATGAGAAGGAGGTTTATTGAGTGAACAGCAGTGTAGATGCAGCCAATTTGCTGAGAGAACAGATACGGGTTGAGAGGTATTCACTTAGAATGTGGATTGGACTTGGGTTGGGGATTGCTCTTTTTCTGATACCTATGCAGCAATTTATGGAATTTGCAAAATTGAGGGGAGAACCGGTCAATGTATTGGACGGTTTCCTGTATTCGGTAACAGATCCGCAGAGTAGTATGCTGATCGTATTGGGATATTTATTTATGCTCTCGGATGCTCCTTTTGTGAATGAAAGAACATTACAGGTGGTAATCCGTACGTCGAAAAAGGCATGGAACAGTAGCTGCATCATATATATTGGGCTATTAGCAGTTTTTTATTATGGGATGATATTACTGTTGTCGATGCTGATGTTATCAGAGAATGCATATTGGGGTGATAGCTGGAGTATCCCTCTGGTGCAGGCGGCAAAACAGGGGAACCTTATGATTTTTCGATTTTCAGTATCATTTCCTTATTGGCAATTTATGCAGAACTATTCCCCGGTTTATGCATGTTTTTTGGCTTTTGAAGGTAATGTTTTATACGCTTTTTTGTTAGGCAGCATATTGTATGTGGGAAATCTGGGAATGAAGCATTCGCTGGGAACGTGGGCTGCTCTGTGTGTACATTTTTCGGGTTATATTGCGAGAAAAGAGTGGAATCCGCAATGGTCATTGCAGTCCTATGCTTCACCAGCAGAAAATGGGAATGTTTTACCGCTGGCGGCATTGACTGCGATTGTCATTTTCATATCTTATTTTCGAGTGAAAAACATTGATTACCATGTGATGGATAAAGATATATGAATAGGGTACAAAGGAGAGATATGCAAAAAATAAAACTGGAGCATGTAACTAAAAAATTTCACAGGGAAAGCATTTTTGAGGATGTGTGCCTGGACTTATTTCCTGGAAACATATATGGATTTATAGGCCCAAATGGATCGGGAAAAACAGTGCTTTTGAAATTGATTGCGGGCTTGATGCGTCCTTCAGAGGGGGCTATATATTGGGATTCACAACAGATAGGCAAGGATTTAGATTTTCCTCCCAGTATGGGGCTGCTCATAGAAACTCCGGGCTTTCTGGCAAATTATTCTGGAATGCAGAATTTGCTGTATCTGGCAAAAATAAAAAGAAAGATTGGAAAAAAGGAGATTATGGATACTATGGAACAAGTATCCATTGCTTATGCAGCAGACAGAAAAGTTGGAAAGTATTCTCTGGGAATGAAGCAGCGCCTTGGTATTGCACAGGCTATCATGGAAGATCCGGATCTGCTCATTTTGAATGAACCTATGAATGGATTGGATCAAAAAGGCATTGTCGAAATTAGAAATCTGTTATTGGAATTAAAGAAGAGGAATAAATTGATATTACTGGCGAGTCACACAAGAGAAGATATTAAAATCTTGTGCGATATGGTTTTTTATATTCAAGATAAGAAGGTGGGAAAAGTTTAACAATATGATAAAGTAAGATATTGATACCAGGGTCAAAAGGTCATACTTTTCGTGCTTGCATGAAAAAGTATGAGTTTTTGACTCAACATCAGATATTTATTGAAATAACGGAGTGTTTTTCTTCCAAAACAGCCGGTTGCAACCGTCAGTTGCGGGATTTCCTTGCGCACTTGGTAGTTGTCAACCCTAAAATCTGCTATAATACCAATAACGATATCGTTTGAGAGTATAAAAGTGACAGAGAAAATATGAAGAGAGGTTGTCTAGCATGATTTTAGCAGAGAAGATTACAAGGCTGAGGAAGCAAAACGGATGGTCGCAGGAGGAGCTGGCGGAGCAGTTGGGGATATCCAGACAATCGGTGTCAAAGTGGGAGAGCGGCGCTTCCATACCTGATCTGGACAGGATTGTTACCATGAGCAAAATCTTTCAGGTCTCCACGGATTATCTTTTGAGGGATGAGCTGGAAGATCCGGAGGCGGAGATGAAGATCGTTGAACTATCTCCGGTCGATGAGGAAGAATTGATCCACAGCATATCCCTGGAGGAGGCCAATGCCTTCATGGATCTGACGGAAAAAGTGTCAAAACGGATGGCAGGGGCGGTGGCGCTCTTTGTCTTCTCGCCGGTGTGTTTGATCTTACTGGCAGGATTTTCTGAGTTCGGGAAGCTTGCCATGAGCGAGGATATGGCAGGCGGTATGGGAGCGGTTATTCTGCTTCTGATTGTGGCTGTCGGCGTGGCCGTTGTACTGATGAATGGGATGAAGCTGTCTCCTTATGAATACCTGGAAAAGGAGCAAATATCGCTGCAATATGGTATCCAGGGAATTGTGGAGAAGAAAAAGGAATCGTTTGCACAGACGTATCGGATATGCATCGTAGTGGGAGTGGTACTGTGTATCATCGGAGTGATCCCGCTGCTTCTGGCGGCAGCGATCGATGCCGGAGATTTGGTTTGCATCTTTTGTCTGGCGGTGCTGCTGTGTATTGTGGCATGTAGCGTGTTTTTGTTTGTCTGGGTGGGAATGATCCATGGAAGCTACGACAAGCTTCTTCAAAAAGGCGATTATTCCCCGAAAAATAAGGAAATCAACCGTAAGCTGTCCCTTTTCCCAGGTGTGTACTGGTGCGTGGTGACTGCTGTTTTTCTGGGAATCAGTTTTTACTATAGAAATTGGGAGATTTCCTGGATCGTCTGGCCGGTGGCTGGTGTGCTCTATGCGGCAGTGTATAACATTTTACGTGCTATATTGGGTAATAAAAAATAGCGAGAAACTAACAATTCAGTGGTCATCAAAAACCTCATTGCTGTAGGCAATTTTGGGAAGAACAGGAGAGAGCAGATGGAAGATTCCTATGTATTACAGTTGTCAGAACCGAAATTTCAAGAGTGTTATCTCTGCTTTTGCGGATATGCCCGCTGTGAGCCGCTGCACAATTTTGGCCCCTCTGTCCGGCCAAATCATATCATTCACTATGTCTTAGAGGGCAAGGGGATTTACCGGGTGGGAGACCAGAAATATGAGCTGTCCAAAGGACAGGGCTTTTTGATCGAGCCGGAGACGCTCACCTTTTATCAGGCAGACAGAGAAGAACCCTGGTCTTACCTCTGGGTGGGCGTGGGAGGAGTGAAGGCGGGAGAGTTTATCCGCGACATCGGTCTTAATAGCAGCCAGCTTATTTTCCAGTGCCCCCACGGAGATGAGCTCAAGCAGGTAGTGCTCAACATGCTCAGGCACCGGCAGCCTACCATGTCCAATCTCTATTATCTGCAGGGGAAGCTGTATGACTTTTTCTCCATTCTGATGCGGGAGGCTACTGTCGAGAAGCAGCAGAAAAGCTCCAGGGAGAATCCCTACATACGAAAAGCCATTTCCTTCATTCAGAATCAATATTCTCAGGGCATCGGTGTGGCGGATATCGCAGAGCATCTGAATGTGAACCGAAGCTACCTGTATACGCTGTTTAAAGAAAGCCTGGAGATGTCGCCCAAGGAATTTCTTACCACCTTTCGGATATCCAGGGCCAGAGAACAGCTTACCTGGACAGATTTTTCCATCGAGGATATCGCCCATTCCTGCGGATATCGGGACACACTGGTGTTCTCCAAAGCGTTTAAGGAGCAGATGGGAAAAACGCCTACGGTCTATCGAAAGGAGCACCGGGAGGATTATCAGAACCTTCAGGATGTCAGCAGCAAGGAACTGGAGGAATTGATGAATCAGGAAAGAAAAACTAACATTTCGACTGTTTTATATAACAAAATTTACTAACACATTTTGTCTTCTGCCCCTATAATGAGTTTTCATGTAAGGTATTTTTCGGATTGTGAGTACATGTGTGGTAAGCATGGAAGCAATCTGTATATAGCAGTTGTGAAATACTTTTAAATATTTGTAACTGTGAAGAAACTAAATAGTTATGAATACTTACATTAAAATAGGGAATCGCGGGAAGGAGACGCACAGACATGAAGATTCAATTTCACGAGAGTACAAAAACATTTCACTTGTATAATGACACCATCAGCTATATTATGTGTGTGCTGGAAAATGGGCATCTGGGACAATTATATTGCGGCAAAAAGATAAGGGATAAGGACGATTTCAGTTATCTGCTGGAGAAAATGGGACGTCCCATGTCTTCTTATATTTATGAGAATGATCGAACATTTTCACTGGAGCATATCAAACAGGAATATCCGGTCTATGGATCTACGGACTATCGTCAGCCTGCAGTGGAGATCTTACAGACAAATGGAAGCCGTATTTCCGATTTTCGGTATCAAGCTCATGAAATCCTTCACGGAAAACCAATCCTGGAAGGTCTTCCGGCAACTTATACCGAGAGTGACGAGGAAGCCCAGACGCTGAGAGTGATTTTAAAGGATGATGTGACGGACATTCGTCTGGAACTTTTGTACACCATTTTTGCCCAGGGTGGAATTCTTGCGAGAAGTGCGCGCTTCCGGAATGAGGGAACGAAAGCAGTACATCTCTTAAACGCTATGAGCTTTAGTCTGGATCTTCCTGACAAAGATTATATCTGGATGCAGCTTTCCGGGGCATGGTCAAGAGAGCGCTATGTAAAGGAGCGCCCCCTGGAGCAGGGAATCGTGGCAGTGGACAGCATGAGAGGAAATTCTTCTCATAATCACAATCCGTTTGTGGTATTAAAGCGGCCAAATGCCACAGAAAATCAGGGAACCGTCATGGGCTTCAGTTTGATTTACAGCGGCAATTTCCGGGCTCAGGCAGAAGTGGATACTTACGATGTGACACGTATAACTCTTGGCATCCATCCGCAGGGTTTCGACTGGAAGCTGGAGGCAGGGGAGAGCTTCCAGACACCGGAGGCTGTGATGGCCTATTCGGAGAATGGCTTAAACGGTATGAGCCAGACCTTCCACAGACTGTATCAGAAGAGACTGGCGAGGGGATATTGGAGAGACCGTCCCCGTCCCATTTTAAATAACAACTGGGAGGCAACCTACTTTGACTTTACCGAGGATCGTCTGGTGGAAATTGCATCCAAGGCAAAGGAATGCGGTGTGGAGCTGTTTGTCCTGGATGATGGCTGGTTCGGCGGCAGAAGAAATGACCACGCCGGTTTGGGTGACTGGGTGGCAAACAAGGAGCTTCTTCCCCATGGAATTTCCGGACTGTCCAGACAGATCGAGGCCTTGGGCATGAAGTTTGGCCTCTGGTTTGAGCCCGAGATGGTAAATAAGGACTCCGACCTTTATCACGCCCATCCGGACTGGATCCTGCAGGCTCCTCAGAGAACTGTCTCCCATGGCCGGTATCAGTATGTGCTGGATTTCTCACGTAGGGAAGTGGTGGACTGTATTTACGGCATGATGGAGAAAATTCTGTCTGATTCCAGGATTTCCTATATCAAATGGGATATGAACAGAAGTATCACAGAGTGCTATTCTGCCGCACTGCCGGCAGACCGCCAGGGAGAGGTGTTCCATCGCTATATACTTGGCGTATATGACCTGTATGAGCGTCTGACCAGTGCATTTCCCGAAGTGCTGTTTGAGTCTTGCGCCAGCGGCGGTGGACGTTTTGACCCGGGTATGCTCTACTATGCACCTCAGGCATGGACAAGCGATGATACCGATGCCGTGGAGCGTCTGAAGATTCAGTATGGAAGCTCCATGTGTTATCCGATCAGCAGCTTTGGAAGTCATGTCTCCGTGGTGCCGAATCACCAGGTATATCGCCATACTCCGCTGCACACCAGAGCAAATGTGGCGTATTTCGGAACCTTTGGATATGAGTTGGATCTGAATAAGCTGTCAGAGGAAGAAATCGAAGAGGTAAAAGAGCAGATCAGATTTATGAAGAAATACCGGGAAATCCTGCAATTTGGAACTTTCTATCGCCTGAAGAGCCCGTTTGAGGGCAATGAGACTGTATGGATGTCTGTCAGTGAGGATAAGAAGACGGCACTGGTTGGCTGGTATCGTGTGTTAAATGGAGTGAATATGCCATATACTCGTGTGCGGCTTCAGGGACTGGATGAAAACCTGCTGTATGAAAATGTGGAAAGCGGTACGGAGCACTATGGCGATGAACTGATGAACGTGGGACTGATCACCTCTGATGTTACATCCGGAGAGGTTTCTCCTCAAGATCAGCCATGTACGGACTTTGAGTCCAGGATTTACATCCTGAAGGCAAAAGAGTGCGAAACAGATTGACAAAAAGGTTTGCCGACAGTAGAATGCACCTGTGGAATTTTAAAATGAAAAATAGATCGGTAATTGTTAAATATTTTTTACAAAAACAGATAGAATCTGGGAGAATGGGCTGGAAGCTTCATAGCAAATGGAAGTTTCCGGCCCATTTTTCAGATAGGAATCTGTACAAAACCTGGGTGAGTTTATTTCCAATCCGTGCGGTGAGTAGTTCGACACAGTTGTCTTCACAGAATAAACACAGAATCATCATCAAATTTTCCTATTTATATCATAGTATATAGAGAGATTGGACAGGGCGCTTTGAATATTGTGCGAAGGATGAGCAATTGAATGTTTTGTTTGCAGGTTCAGAGTGCTCTGGGAAGGAGTATGCAATGATAGAAGTGAAAAATCTGACCAAGTCCTATGGAAGTCACCTGGCGGTGGACCATCTGAACTTCACCATAGACAAAGGCCGAATCTACGGATTTTTGGGACCCAACGGTGCCGGCAAATCAACGACTATGAACATTATGACCGGATATCTGGGCGCCACGGAAGGAGAAGTTCTGATCGATGGACATGATATTTTGAAGGAACCGGAGGAAGCCAAGAAATCCATCGGTTATCTGCCTGAGATTCCACCCCTTTATATGGAAATGACGGTGGAGGAATATCTGGATTTTGCAGCAGAGCTTAAGAAGCTGAAAAAGGAGGAGCGGCGTAAGCAGGTAGACCAGGTGATCGAACTGGTAAAATTAGAAGACGTCCGCCACAGGCTAATCCGTAATCTGTCAAAAGGATACCGGCAGAGAGTCGGCCTTGCCCAGGCAGTGCTCGGCTACCCGGAAGTCATCATTTTGGACGAACCGACGGTGGGGCTGGACCCTCAGCAGATCATTGAGATCCGCCAGTTGATCCGGGATCTGGCAAAGGAGCATACGATTATTTTAAGCTCCCACATTTTGGCGGAGGTCAGTGAGGTATGTGATTATATTATGATCATCTCCAAGGGGAAGCTGGTAGCCAGTGATACCACGGAGAATCTGGAAGCTTTGATGGGAGGAGCAGGAAGTCTGGAACTTCTGATCAAAGCGCCTAAGGAGCAGACTTCGGTGATCTTAAGTAAGGTAGGGCATATCCAGAGGGCAGACTATGCAGATGGAGAAGAGACAGGTACTACGAAGGTTGTGCTGGAAGTGGAAAACGATGCAGATATCCGTGAGGAACTGTTTTTCGCGTTCGCGGAGGAAAAATGTCCGATCCTCTCTATGCAGAGAACAAAAACCACTCTGGAAGATGTCTTCCTGGAGCTGACACAGCAAAACAAGGAGGAGGATGCAAATCATGAAAGCGATTTATAAAAGAGAATTACAGTCTTATCTGCAAAATATGACCGGGTGCATTTTCATAGCATTTTTGACTGGCTTTGTGGGAATTTATTTCATGGCATTGAACTTAAATTACGGGCATCCATATTTTTCCTACACGCTTTCCGGCGTTACGTTCATCCTGATGATCGCAATCCCTATCCTGACCATGCGAAGCTTTGCGGAGGACAGGAAAAATAAGACCGACCAGCTTCTTTTGACGTCTCCGGTCACACTGACTTCTGTGGTGATGGGAAAATATTTTTCTATGGTGACGATTTTCGCTGTTCCGGTGCTGATTTTCTGTTTCTTTCCGCTTATCATCAAGGCACAGGGAACTGCTTATCTGAAAGTGGACTACTGTAGTATATTGATGTTTTTCCTACTGGGCTGTGTGTATATTTCCATCGGAATGTTTCTGTCATCCCTGACGGAAAGTCAGATTATTGCTGTGATCAGTACCTTTGGCGTGCTGCTGCTCGTATATCTGTGGGACTCTCTGACCCATTTTATGCCGACCTCGGCAGTGGGAAATGCCATAGCTTTGGCAGCATTTTGGACGATTATTGCCCTGGTAGTGTTTGAGATGATGAAAAACTGGATTGCCGCGGCGATTTTAGAAGTAGTGGGCGTGGCTGCCGTTGTCATCACCTATGTGGCAAAGTCCAGCCTTTTTGAAAATCTGCTGTCCAATGTAATGGGAAAATTGAGTCTGATCGCTGTATTTACTGATGTTTCCGACAATCATATCTTTGATATCAGTGGTGTAGTTTTATATGTATCTTTGATCGGACTGTTTATATTCCTGACGATACAGAGTATTCAGAAAAGACGTTGGAGCTAGGAGGGTAGAACATGCAGAACATAAAAGAACGTTTCGAAAGTAAGACTTCCCGCAACGGCGCTATGAGTATGGGAATGATCGCCATTGTCATCTGTATTGTGGTGGTGATCAATCTGATCGTGGGCCAATTGCCGGAGCGGATACGAAATTTAGATCTGACCGATAACAAGTTATATGAGATTTCTGATACCAGCAGAGAGATTCTGGGAAATCTGGACAAAAATGTGGAAATCAAAGTCCTGGCGGTGAAGGATTCCGCCGATGACAGGATCAAGACCTTCCTCAGCAAGTATGCAGCTCTCAGCGACAAGCTGGATGTGGAATGGATCGACCCCGTGCAGCATCCGTCGGCTTTGGAGAAATATGACACAAGCAGTAACAGCATTGTGGTATCCTGCCCGGATACAGACAAGAGTACGACCATCAGCTTTAACGATATTTTGGTAGTGGATGAGATGAGTTATTACACTACGGGAAGTACAGAGCCGGTGTCTTTTGATGGAGAGGGTCAGATGACCAGTGCGATCAATTATGTCATCAGCGATACCAGCAAAAATATTTATCGAACCACCGGTCACGGCGAGGGGACTTTGGGCTCCAACGTGACAGACCTGATGGATAAAATGAATTTGAAGGTCGATGAATTAAACCTTTTGATGGAAAATAAGATTCCGGAGGACTGTGACCTTCTGATGATGTATGCACCGACCAAAGATTTGACCAAAGATGAGGCAAAGCTTGTGGAAGATTATCTTCAGAGCGGTGGAAAAGTGTATCTGATCTTAGGGGCAGTGGAGGATTCTCTGCCGAACCTGGAAGGCGTGATGAAAACCTATGGTCTGGAGATGGCAGACGGCTATATTGCAGACCCCGACCGCTGCTATCAGGGCAATTACTACTATATTTTCCCGGAACTGAGTTTATCTGAAAAACTGGCAGATAATATTTCCAGCCAGATGGTACTCCTGGTAAATTCCAGAGGAATGACAACAACCGATGCGGCAAGAGACGGTATTACCGTCAATCCCTTCATGACTTCCTCCGACTCAGCCCACGCAGTGACAGCAGACGGGGATGAGGAAGGAAGCTACATCATGGGCGCAGTGGCAACAGAGCCGGTGGATGTGAATGACAAGGATTCAGATACTTATGATGCAAGTGAAGCTGAGGATACCGGATCTTCTGATGCAGGTGAAAAAGAGGAAAGTGATTCTTCTGACTCAGATGTGGCTGAGAATGCGGAAGATTCTGACACGAGTGATGGAGATGCAGAAGATTCCAGCACAGCAGAGGCAAGACTTACTGTCATGACTTCTCCTGCCATGATCGATGAGCAGATTACCAGTACCTTCACCACTCTTGAAAACCTGACGCTGTTTATGAACACAGTCAGCGCCAACTTTGATGATATTCAAAATGTGGCCATTGAGCCCAAGAGTCTTGAGACTTCTTACAATACTATGCAGCACGCCGGTCTGATTAGTCTGGCTCTTATTTTCGGAATTCCGGTGATCGTTCTTGGCGGCGGCTTTGTGGTATGGTGGAAGAGGAGAAAGGCATAGACCAGGAAATGGAATTTCCGGTAAACCCGAAAATTCAGGTGAAGAGGCAGTGCAAAGCAGCCTATGATAAATTAGAACACAAAAAGGGTTCTAATAGAACCTTAGAAATTGCAGATATGTTAGTTATTAACAGGAGGAAGTATATGAAAAAAGACAGAAAGCGGATGATCATTCTTCTGGTGACATTGCTGATATTGTTGGCAGCACTTTTTGGACTGCGGGCGTTTAATGACAGAGAAGAGGAGCGTATCGAAGAGGAAGAACAGGCATCTCAGGTAGAAATTACCAAGCTGGGGACGCTGCAGTCTATTTCCTATAAAAATGAGACGGGAGAAGTTTCTCTTACGAAGCAAGAAGATCAGTGGGTATTTTCCGATGAACCAGAAGTAAAGCTGGACCAGAGCTACATTACAGCGATGGAATCTGCCATTACCGATCTGATCGCAACAAGAGAACTGGAAGACCCTGACGAACTGAGCTACTATGGGCTGGAAGAGCCGGCCTGTGAAATTCATGCAGAAGACGAAGACGGCACAGAGACAACCATTTTTGTTGGAAATGGCACAGACAGTGACTATTACCTGACAGTAGATGACAAAGAGAAGGTCTACACCGGGGGCAGCAGCCTGATGTCAGCCGTACAATATGAGAAAAAGCAGCTCATAAAAAATGATACCGTCCCAACCATCGGAAAGGACAATGTGACCAAGATTACGATTCAGGGATTGAAAGAAAGGGATGTCTCCTACACAGCAAAGGACAACGAAGACGAGATCGGAACGATCCTCGGCGGAGTGGGAGCTTTAAGCTTTGGTGAGTGTGAAGACTACAATGTCACAGGCAAGGAACTGGCTGGATACGGTCTCAACAAAAAATCCAGGATCACTCTCACGATCACCTACAAAGACGATGACAAAGAAAAGAACTTCTGCCTGTACATCGGCAAAGCAGACGACACAGGCACCTATCGTTACGTCCAGGTGAAAGGCTCCAACATCGTCAACAAAACGTTGACCGATACGGTAGACAATCTTTTGAATCAGAATCAGGAGAAAGAAGAATAAAAAATATGTAAGCCCACTGATATTATGGAGCTCAAATAGTATACAGAGAGCCGGGAAGTCGCGTAAAAGGTAGGATGCCATAAGGATTGTTAAAGAAACATTGAAAAATAAAGACTTAGAGACAGCCACGGGCAAGGTTTATAGTAATTTGGATATGGAATTGTAGATAGGCACATCAGAGGTGGTGTGCTTTTCTGCATCTTAGAATAAAAAAGGGTGACTTCAAGTATGAGATAATAGTATAATATTGGACAGATATCAAAAAAACAGAAACAGTTAGATATGATATTTTGCGGAGGAGAAGTATGTATGAGAGAAAATGAAATTGTATTCTTTACAGATGATAAAATAGAATTGGAGGTTCCGATTACTCCAGATCAGGAAACTGTATGGCTTACACAAGAACAGATGTCTGTATTATTTGATACAGCACGTTCTTCTATAGCATATCATATTGGTAATATATTTAAAGCTGTCTCTTATACACATCTCCGAGC
>CAMQZX010000098.1 GCA_947039785.1 uncultured Lachnospiraceae bacterium
TTTATGTATAAGTCAAAAAATGGTGAAAATTATTGAAAAACCAGCATTATACCCAAAAATACGTGTTATTTTTGAAAATTATTTACAAAAATAAAAATAGGGATTGAAAATAATTTTCACATATGCTATGATTTACTCAAGTTAAACGAAGTGACAAAAACAAAAAAGAGGAGGAAATACAATGAGAGCAGTTGTATTGAATGGGCCAAATGATTTTGCCCCCACAGATGTGCCAAAACCAGTCATTGGCGATAACGATATACTTCTTGAGATGAAGAAAGCGGCCATCTGCGGTACGGATATGAGGATTTTGGCAGGTACAAAGACAAAAGGAGTTCGTTATCCATCTGTCATCGGCCACGAAATGTGCGGTGTGATTGCAGAGGTTGGCAAAAACGTTACAGGCTTTCAGGTAGGAGACAAGGTATCTATTGCCAATGTAATTCCCTGCGGTTCCTGTCCGGCTTGTCTGGCTGGCAGAGAGAATGCATGTATGAATCGAAAAGCCATTGGATATGAGTTCGATGGTGGTTTCGAAGAATACGTATTGATTCCGGAAATTGCCATTCGAAGCGGCAATGTGATTAAACTTCCAGAAGATGTGTCCTTTACAGCAGGAGCGCTGATTGAGCCGCTGGCATGCTGTATCCGTGGATTAAAAAATGCGGGAACTGGATTTAATGATACTGTATTGATTGTTGGAGCCGGCCCCATCGGTCTGATGCATATGCAGCTGTCAAAAATCGCAGGTGCCAAACAGGTAATTGTCAGTGAACCGAATGCTATGAGACGAGAGGTGGCTTTGGAGCTGGGAGCTGACAGAGTGGTAGACCCTACCAAAGAAGATTTAGAGCAGATCATTAAGGATGTTACGGATGGTATGGGGGCAGATGTGATTGTTATGGCAATCGGCGTTCCAGCATTGGTAAATTCAACTCTGAAGCTTTGCAAGAAGGGCGGAACCGTAAATCTGTTTGCTGGTTTTGCGGGAACTGGCGAGTGCAGCATCGAAGTAAATACCATCCATTACAATGAAATCAATGTAAACGGCAGTACTGCTTACAAGAGAGCAGATTACCTGGAAGCAGCTGATATGGTAATAACCAAAAAGATTAATCTGGACAAGATCGCCACACATACATTTAAGATTGATGAGTTCCAGAATGCATATGAAATGTGTAAGAGCGGACAGGGATTGAAAGTAATTATTGAACCGTAATTAAATAAAGGATTTAATAAAGAGAGAAAAGGAGATTTAAAGTTATGGCAATGTTAGGTAAAGAAGTGAGAATGAGCAGACTGGTGAATCCAAAGAGCAACAAAATGATGGCAATTACTGTAGATCATGCAATTTCCAGAGGAATTGCACCAATGACAGGACTTCATCATATTCAGGATACCATTGATAAAATTATCCTGGGAAGACCGGATGCCATGACACTGACCAAAGGAATTGCAGAGCACTGCATGTACAAAAATGCCGGTAAAGTGTCAATGCTGATGAAGATTTCCAGTTATTCACCGGTAGCTCCTACCTGCGATACTGTTTTCGGTACAGTTGATGAAGCAATCCGTATGGGTGCAGACGCTGTTTCTATGGGAGCCATGACGCTGGGGGATTTCCAGGGCCAACAGTTTGAAGAAATCGGAAGAGTTGCTGAGGAGTGTATGAGAAAGGGAATGCCTCTGATCGGTCATGTTTATCCAAAAGGAGAGAGCGTACCTGTGGAAGGCAGAACAGCATGGGAAAATATCGCTTATTGTGTAAGAAGTGCCTGCGAATTGGGAATGGATATTGTTAAGACAACATACACAGGAGATCCAGATAGCATGGCAAAGGTTGTTTCCACAGTACCTTCCAGCTTCCGTATCGTAATCCAGGGCGGCGATGCCTGCAAAACACTGGATGATTATTTACAGATGACAAGAGAAGCTATGGACTGCGGTGTTGGCGGTGTTACCATGGGAAGATTTGTATGGGACTACAAAGATGTAACTGCTCTTGTAATTGCCCTTCGCTATATTATTCACGAGGGATACAGCGTAAAACAGGCAAAAGAGCTTTTGGCTCAGCTTGAGAACGACAAAAACTACGACCAGTTCTAATTGGATTTGAAGTACAGGTGCTGAAATGGGAAATAAATATTTATTAGGCGTAGATGTGGGAACCACCAGCATCAAGGTGGCCATCATCGATGAAAACGCCAGAGTGCTTGGAATGAGCAGCAGCTCCTACAAATTAATAACGCCCAATCAGGATTATGCTCAGATTGATACAGAAGATATGTGGCGGGCATATGTGAAATGTATCCGCCTTCTGCAGGAAGGAAAAGGAATTAATCTTTCAAAGATTGCCGGCATCAGCATTTCCAGTCTTTGCCCGGGGTTAGTGGCTCTGGGTGAAGACGGAAAGATTCTGGTGGATCCTATTATTTATTCAGACAGACGCAGCACCGAGGAAGCGGAGATAATCAAGGAAGCCGTTGGTGTGGATACACTTTTTGAGATTACTGCCAACACTGCCATGGCAGGCGCCATGTCTGGTACTTCCATGTTGTGGATCAAGCGGAACATGCCGGAAGCCTATGAGAAGACGAAATATTTTGGCCATGTGAATACCTTGATGGCCCAGAGAATGTCAGGGGAATTTGCCATTGATTATTCCAACGCTTCCTATACCAGCTTGTTTGAAACTACAGGAGGGTATCGATGGTCTGAATTCCTGTGTGAAAAGACAGGAATTGCCATAGAGAAATTGCCTCCTCTTCATGCTTCCACCGACGTGGTGGGCGGACTGATCAATCGGGAACTAATCCAGATGGGAATTCCAGAAGGAACACCTATTGTAATTGGAGGCGGAGATACTGCCTGTGCCACATTGGCAGCTGGAGTCACAAAAGCAGGAAATGTATGTGAATCTGTGGGAACTACCAATGTTCTTACAATCTGTGTGGACCAGCCGAAATTTGACCGGGGCTTTATCAACCGATGCCATGTGGTGGAAGGAACCTGGATTTATCAGGGAGCTCTGTCTCATACAGGATCTTCCTACCAATGGTTCAGAGACAATTTCTGTCAGGATTTAGTAGAAAAAGCGGTGGGAAGCGAGAAAAATGCCTTTCAGCTTATGAACGAGGAGGCAGACCAGGCAAATCCCGGAAGTGACGGATTGGTATTTCTCCCCTATATGCTGGGAGAGAGAAGTCCCATTTGGGATCCTTATGCAAGAGGTGTATTTTTTGGATTATCTTTACAGACAACTCGAAAAGAGATGAATCGTGCCATCATGGAGGGCTGTGGTTATGGACTTCGTCAGCTTTCAGAAATTGCTGAGAGGGTGACTGGACAGAAGATTACAGAATTTGCGTCTATTGGCGGAGGTGCCAAAAGTGAGACATGGGCACAGATTAAAGCAGATATCACGGGAAAAGATATCAAGATCTTAGACATGAATGATATGGCACCGATTGGGGCAGCGTTGCTTGCGGGTGTAGGAGCCGGTGTATTTAAGGATGTCTATGAAGCATCGGATAAAGTAGAAAAGAATGTTTATAAAGTAATCAAGAGCAGCGATGTTCACAGGGATATCTATGAAAAACGGTATCAGGTATATACAAAGCTGTATCCGCAGATTAAAGAATTATATAAAGTGGGCAGCAATTTGCATTGAGAAGAGAAGGAGAACGCTTATGAAGAAAAAAGTAATAGCAGCCTTATTGGCAGTGACAATGGTGTGCGCAAGTCTTGCTGGATGTGGAGGAAGCTCTGATTCATCAAACAACTCCAGCGAAAGCAATACAGAAGATAAATCAGAATCAGCAGGAGAAGTCAAAAAGATTACAATTGCCGTACCTGACCCGGAGGCATCTTATATTTACCAGGCGGCGGAAGAATTTGCAAAACGTGCGAATGAATATTCGGAGGGTACATTGGAATTTACCATTTCCGGTAACGGTTCTCTCTACGGCGGCGATACTGCAGCAGGTATTAAGCAGCTTTCTGCAGGTTCTCTGCAGATGCTGATTCTGGCCAGCAGTGTATATGCCAGCTTTGAGCCAGGATACAATGTGATTTCTGTTCCCTATATGTTTGATGATCAGCAGCAGCTTTTGGATTATCTGAATAGCGATATAGGACAGGAACTGATGAACCGTGTTTCTGAGATGGGTATCACAACAGTGGGAAGCTGGACAAGATCTTTCCGTAAAGTTACAAACTCCAAAAATGCAGTAAATACTCCAGAGGATTTGAAGGGAATGGTTCTTCGTGTGCCGAACAATTCTTTGTATGTGGAATTTTTCGGATCCTGCGGTGCAGTTACCACTCCGATGAACTTCAGTGAAGTTTACAACGCATTGCAGTTGAATACACTGGATGGACAGGAAAATCCGGTGGATGTACCTTATTCCAACAAGTTTTATGAAGTACAGAAATATATTTCCGGAACAGACCATATGGCAGATGCATGGCTGGTTGGTATCAACAGCAAGCTGTTTGAGGAACTGAGCGATGTCCAGAAAGATGCCATTACAAAAGCCGGTGAGGAAGTGCAGCAGTGGAATGTGGAATTTATGGAAGCAGAAGATGCAACTGCGCTGGAGACTCTTTTGGACAATGGTATGGAATACAATGACATTACTGAGGAAGGTCGTCAGGAATTTATCAAGGTATCACAGTCCTGTTATGACAAATTTAAAGAATTGATCGAAGATGATGAATTGTTCGATGCAACTGCAGAGTTCTGCGGAAAAAACTAATCATAAGGAAGTAAATTGTGGGGAAGGGATAGATTCCCTTCCTGCAGAAACTCAAATAAAAATGTGGAGGTATTCTCATGGAACGAAAGAAAACAGTTCTCTCCAAGTTTTTTGACATCGTGGGAGCAATAGAGAATGCGGTCCTGGCAGTTATGGTAGTGGGAATGATTTTGACTATTATTATACAGATTGTTGGCCGACTGGTCGGACATCCATTTCCGTGGACAGAGGAAACAAGCCGTTATCTGTTTTTGTGGATGATGTTTGTAGCGTTGGCTTCCGGTTTTAATCAGTCAGAATCTTCACGAGTAACCTTACTTTTGCAGGCAGGACCGAAATGGCTGAAGAAATTCAGCGAGGTTTTATATGCAGTGATTGTGGTGGCATTCTTCGGATTCATGATTATCTGGGGAATTGAAGTGGTAAAACAGCAGATTATGATGAAAGAAATGGGTACCGCACTTATGATTCCCATGTGGGTGATTGGTATCTGCCAGCCCATGGCAGGCGTATTGGGTATCATCGGTGTTCTGCAAAGCTTTATGGAATACCACGACAAAGTTGTCATCGGTGACAAAGAGACAGAGAAACAAAAAGCGTTGGAACAGGGGTGATTAGTCGATGAGTATGAGTTTATGTTTGTTGATATTATTTTTAGTATTAATGTTTTTGGGCGTACCCATCGCGGTATCTTTGGGAGCAGCTTCCGTGATCTGTATCGTTACTATGTCAGATCTGCCGTTGTCCCTGGCAGCTCAGTCCATGTTTACGTCTATGAATAGTTTTATCATGGTTGCCGTTCCGCTGTTCATTCTTTGCGGTTCTCTGATGGACGAAGGCGGTGTGGCAGATAAGATTTATGGTTTGGCAGAAGCGCTGGTTGGCTGGATTTATGGAGGCCTTGGCCACGTATCCGTAGTGGTAAACATGTTATTTGCCGGAATGTCCGGTTCCTCTGTGGCTGCCATTGCTTCCATTGGTAAAATGAGTATCAACGCATTGAGTAAAAAGGGATATCCCAAGGATTATGCCACTGCTATCAACCTTTCCGGCTCTATGCTGGCATCGGTAATCCCGCCCAGTATTTTGATGATCAATGCAGCAGCTACTGCCAATGTATCTATTGGACAGGCTCTGTTGGCTGGTTTCATACCAGGTATTATTATTGGTTTGATCTTTATGATTTATAATTACTTTTATTGCAAAAAACATGGCATTGGTGATCGTACACCATTTAACGGCCCCAAACTGGCAAAAGCCTTCATAAGTGCTATTCCTGCACTGTTGACTCCAGTAATTCTGCTGGGCGGTGTGTACACTGGATTCTATACCCCGACAGAGGGGGCAGCCATCGCCGTTGTATATACGATTCTGGTATCCATCTATATCTATAAGAACTTAAAATGGAGTGATATCCCCAGGATCATTTGCAAAAATGCCCGTTCTACAGGAACCATCCTGTTCGTTGCCATCGCAGCCAAACCGGCTTCGCTCCTTTTTGAACTGGATGGTCTGCCAGCGGCAGTGGCAAATCTGATTACCGGAATCTCTGATAATCGTATCGTGATTATGTTCGTACTGTATGCATTTTTAATCTGTGTTGGTATGTTCATGGACGCCACAGCCGCAATTTTCATACTGGTACCCATTCTTCTGCCGGCAGTACAGGCAGTAGGCGTATCGCCATTATTCTTCGTAGTATTTTTAGTAATCACACTGTCCTTCGGACTCATTACTCCTCCTGTTGGTGTATGCCTATATGCGGCGGAAAATGTTACGGGATTGCCTTTGGAAAAGATTATCAAGGCTTCTGTTCCCTGGATTTTGCTGATTGCAATTTCACTTTGCATTTTCATTATCTTCCCGCAGATTGTCACAGGACCGGTGGGATTGATCTTTGGAAGCTGATAATGATTTTGAATAGGAGAATGATATATGAAAATTGTAATTTTGGATGGATATACTGAAAATCCTGGTGATTTAAGCTGGGCACCGTTGGAAGCACTTGGAGAAGTGGCTGTATACGACAGAACTTCTTATGTGGATTCTCCTTTGATTGCAGAGAGAATCGGCGATGCAGAAATTGCGGTGTTGAATAAAACACCAATCACAAAAGAGACACTGGATAAGTGCCCCAATCTGAAGCTGATTGCTGTGCTGGCCACAGGATACAATGTGGTGGACTGTGAATACGCAAGGGAAAAGGGAATTTGCGTGGCAAATGTTCCCACTTATGGTACCCAGATTGTGGGACAGTATGCAGTAGGGCTTCTTCTTGAAATCTGTTCCCATTACGGACATCATGCGCAGACTGTGCAGGCAGGAAAATGGGAAAGCAATGCAGACTGGTGCTATTGGGATTATCCAATGATTGAACTGTACGGAAAGACAGCAGGAATCATTGGCCTGGGCCGCATCGGTCAGGCTACAGCCAAGATTTTAAATGCATTGGATATGAATGTCATTGCCTATGACAGATTCCAAAGCGAAACAGGTGGGAAATTGGCAGAATATGTGGAACTGGATCAGCTGCTGGCCTGCTCCGATGTAATCTTCCTTCATTGTCCGCTGTTCCCTTCTACAGAGGGAATCATAAATAAAGAAAATATTGCCAAGATGAAAGATGGCGTCATCATCATCAACAACAGCCGCGGACAGCTAGTTGTGGAACAGGATTTGGCAGATGCCTTAAATGAAGGCAAGGTGTATGCAGCAGGACTGGATGTGGTTTCCACTGAGCCGATACAGGGAGACAATCCCCTTTTGAAAGCGAAAAACTGCTTCATCACACCGCATATTTCCTGGGCGGCCCAGGCGTCCCGACAGAGAATTATGGATATTACAGCAGAAAATATCTCAGAATTTCTGAAAGGGAACCCGATCAATATTGTAAATAAGTAAGAAAAATGATCATCTATAACTATCCTCTTGTAAATAAACAACCTATCCAAAAGGAATCAGGAATTCATCCTGAACACGAAATGGAATCCAATCATACATAGCAAATCCCCCGGAACAAATGAAGGAAGATTCCGGGGGATTTGTCTGTTTGCGTATCATCTATATCATAAAAAAATCAATATAAGTACGTTGAGGCGTACCTTCTGATATGTTGGAGGTAGGGGAGTGCGACTGGTTGGGGCATCACACTCCCATAAGGCGAAGGGAACTGCCTTTCTATCTTATATACCAAATCAGTATGTGAGGCATCTGAATCTATCGGTGCATTGTTGCCTGAGACCTATAGAATCTCATAGATATCCGGCAGTAATCACACTGGTTCTTATTTGCCATAGTAGCATTTTGTATAAATCTCTTTAATCTCAGACAGCAGTGGGTATCTTGGGTTGGCACCAGTACACTGATCGTTGAAGGCCTGCTCTACCATATCATCCAGAGACTCGAAGAAATATTTTTCATCCACACCATAAGCCTGGATAGAAGATTTAATCTCAATATCCTTTTTCAATTGCTCCAGTTTTTCGATCAATTTGTCAAATACTTCCTGATCGTCTTTGCCAGTCAGCCCTACGTAGCGTCCGATTTCAGCATATCTGCTCAGTGCCTTTGGATATGGATACTGAGAGAAGGTTCCCATCTTGGTAGGAGCTTCTACAGCATTGTATTTCATAACGTCTGTCAGGATCACACCGTTTGCGATACCATGCGGCAGGTGATGGAAGGCACCTAATTTGTGGGCCATGGAGTGGTTCAGTCCCAGGAATGCGTTGGCAAATGCCATACCAGCCAGGCAGGAAGCATCAGCCATCTTAATTCTGGCTTCCTCATCAGCGGCACCATACTTATATGCCCGGGGAAGATACTCAAATACGTTCTTGATGGCTTTCAATGCAAGTCCGTCTGTGTAGTCAGTGGCCATAATAGAAACGTAAGCTTCAAGTGCATGAGTCATAACATCAATACCGGAAGCACAGGTCAGACCTTTTGGCTGGTTCATCATGTTATCCACATCCACGATCGCCATATTCGGCATTAACTGGTAGTCAGCCAGAGGCCATTTTACACCAGTATCCTGATCAGTAATGATGGCGAATGGTGTCACCTCAGAACCTGTACCGGAAGAAGTAGGAACAGCTACAAAGTAAGCCTTTTCACCCATTTTCGGGAAGGTGTAAACTCTCTTACGAATATCCATGAAATCCATGGCCATATCTTCGAAGTTTACATCCGGATGCTCATACAATACCCACATAATTTTACCAGCGTCCATAGCTGAACCACCGCCAAGAGCGATAATCACATCTGGCTGGAATGCGGACATCTGTGCAGCACCTTCCTTAGCACAAGCCAGTGTTGGGTCCGGAGCTACATTATAGAAGCATGTATGCACAATACCCATCTCATCCAGTTTGTCTTCAATAGCCTTTGTATATCCATTCTTATAAAGGAACGTATCGGTAACGATAAAGGCGCGTTTCTTACCCATAACTGTTCCCAGCTCATCCAGTGCCACTGGCAGACAGCCTTTCTTAAAGTATACTTTCTCAGGTGTTCTGAACCACAGCATGTTTTCTCTCCTTTCGGCAACTGTCTTAATGTTAATCAGATGTTTTACGCCCACGTTCTCAGAAACAGAGTTGCCACCCCAGGAGCCGCATCCCAGTGTAAGAGAAGGAGCCAGCTTGAAGTTATATAAGTCGCCGATACCGCCGTGAGAAGAAGGAGTATTCACAAGAATACGGCAAGTCTTCATGGCAGCAGCATGTTTTGCCATCTTTTCTTTCTCTGCAGTGTTTACATACAGGGAAGCAGTGTGTCCATAACCACCATCAGCAACAAGCTGTTCAGCTTTAGCAATCGCCTCATCAAAATTCTTAGCTTTGTACATAGCCAGTACAGGAGACAATTTCTCGTGAGCAAATGGCTCTGCAATATCAACGGAATCCACCTCACCGATTAGAATCTTAGTATCAGCTGGAACAGTTACACCGCACATTTCAGCGATCGTAGCAGCCTTCTGACCAACGATCTTGGCATTAACAGCACCATTAACCAGAATATTCTGACGAACCTTATCCAGCTCATCTCCTTTCAGGAAATAGCATCCCCTGTAGGCAAACTCAGCCTTTACCTGCTCATACACATCTTCCAGAACAGTAACAGACTGCTCAGAAGCACAAATCATACCGTTATCAAAGGTCTTAGAATGAATGATGGAGTTTACAGCAACCTTTACATCGGCAGAGCTGTCGATGATAACAGGTGTGTTACCGGCACCAACACCAAGTGCAGGCTTACCAGAAGAATAAGCAGCCTTTACCATACCAGGACCCCCAGTAGCCAGGATAATGTCAGCTTCCTTCATAACCTGATTGGTCAGTTCCAGAGAAGGAACATCGATCCATCCAATAATACCCTCCGGTGCACCAGCCTTCACAGCTGCTTCCAGAACAACCTTAGCAGCCTCGATGGTACACTTCTTAGCTCTGGGGTGAGGACTGATAATAATCGCATTGCGAGTCTTCAAACTAATCAAAGTCTTGAAGATAGCAGTAGAAGTAGGATTGGTGGTAGGAATAACAGCAGCAATCAGACCGATTGGTTCAGCCACCTTCTTAATACCATAAGCCAGATCTTCCTCAATCACACCGCAAGTCTTGGTGCTCTTATATGCATTGTAAATATATTCTGCGGCATAATGATTCTTAATAACCTTATCCTCAATTACCCCCATGCCAGTCTCCTCAACAGCCATCTTGGCCAGAGGAATACGAAGCTTATTGGCAGCCATAGCAGCCTGATAGAAAATCTCATCCACCTGCTCCTGAGTATAAGTTGCAAATTTCTTCTGAGCTTCATGCATAGCGGCCATCTTAGCAGTCAATGCTTCCGGAGTGTCAACAATTGTTGAAATAATTTCTTTCTTAGCCATTACAAACCTCCTAAAAATACCTTCCTGTTTGAGTGTTAAAATAAGTAACTGTTTAAATGTAGTGTGTCGTGTTTAATGGATTGTTAATTAATTATCAATTTACTGGAATTATACATCATCGTTAAAATATTGTCAATACCTAAAGCAAAAAAATATCAGAAAAAAAACCATGAAAAAATTTTTATTAAAAGAGAAATTGGACAAGAAATGTGAAAACTAGATGAAATGAACCAAAAAGTAAATTAGAACTCAAATAAAAAACCAATAACAAACAAATAATACAACCAAAACAGACAAGAAACTATACATAAGTATTGTCAATAGTTTAACAATGCTTATGTAATCCTGCCAAAAATGATAATATATTAACGGAAATTTGGAGAGAATTCTCCTTCTCTCTACAAAGAGTGATTTTGAAGAATGACATCCCAGAATCGTGTATAGGATGCTGGCAAGTATTCTCTGTCAATTGGCAGAATAGCAGAACTTTTTTGAATTTTCCAAATCATTTTCTCTTTTCTGAAAGCCTGATTATCCTCGTATTTATGCAGCTTTTCCTGTATAATAAAGGCATGAAAAACAAATGATTCCGAACCGATATTTACGGATGACCAACTCCATAAGATGAGCAAAGAGAACCTTGCCAAGTCATTTTTCTGATGCAAAAACAGCAGACTGCCATGCAGAAACAGCAGCTTCTGGAAGAAAAGAACAAAGGGCTTGAGTTTATCAATGCCCTGCTGTCAGACCACCTGAGCATCGCCCAGAGGAAACACTTCGGCTCTTCTAGTGAAAAATACTCAGATGGATATGAGCAGATGAACCAGTTTAATGAAGCGGAAGAAGCTGCTGGTTTAGATGCAGTGACCATATGACATTCTACAGCAAACTGGTAGTGCCATTTACTACAAATTATAAGTGGTTCATACACAAGATATGAAAGGGGTGAGAAAATGGCAGAAGTAAGAAAACACGTAAATTTTCAGGGAAGAGTCCAAGGAGTGGGTTTTCGTTATACCGCCAAAACCTTGGCAAAATCCCTGCACCTGACCGGTTGGGTTCGAAACGAATACGACGGCACGGTAACCCTGGAGGTCCAAGGCCGCGAACCCATGATCAACAAACTCCTGGTAGCATTAAACAACGACCTCTTCATAGAAATAGACTGGATGGACATCACCACCGTCCCCCCAGAACAAAACGAAAAAACCTTCACCGTCCGCCACTGAGCCATATAACAAATCCTACATACGACAAAAATCCCTCCAAACTGCAAAAAACTGCAGCAAAGAGGGATTCCAATTATCTATCATATATCATACTTAGTGTATTGTCGTGAGTCGTATATAGTGTGCCAACGAACAGAAAAAAGAGTGGGGATCGTGCTTAGGGGGAGGGCGATCCCCACTCTTTTTTCGTCCCCATACCAACCAATCCAATCAACTAATCCAATCAGAAAAAACTAAACATTCCCCCGATTAGCCGCCCTCTTCCTCTCCCGAGGATCAAGAATCTTCTTCCGAATCCGCAAACTCTTCGGAGTAATCTCCAACAGCTCATCCGTATCAATAAACTCCAACGCCTGCTCCAAACTCAAAATCTTAGGCGGCGTCAATTTCAAAGCTTCATCCGCAGAAGAAGACCGTGTATTCGTCAAATGCTTCGTCTTACAAACATTAAGCTCAATATCCTCCGCCTTACCATTCTGTCCGATCACCATACCACTATAAACCCTCTCCCCAGGACCAATAAACAAAGTACCACGATCCTGAGCAGAAAACAGACCATAAGTCACAGACTCACCAGACTCAAAAGCAATCAAAGACCCCTGCTTCCGATACTGCATATCTCCCTTATACTCACTATAGCCATCATAAATCGTATTCAAAATACCATTACCCTTCGTGATCGTAAGGAACTCTCCACGGAATCCGATCAAACCTCTCGCCGGAATATTAAACTCCAGTCTGGTGGAACCATCACTGGCAAGACTCATACCCTGCAGCTCGCCCTTACGCTCACTCAGCTTACTGATCACAGAGCCGGAAAACTCCTCCGGCACATCTACATAAGCAATCTCCATGGGTTCCAGCTTCTTACCGCGCTCGTCTGTCTTATAAAGAACCTCCGCCTTACTAACTGCGAACTCATACCCCTCACGGCGCATATTTTCAATCAATACAGAAAGATGCAGCTCGCCACGTCCAGACACCTTGAAGCAATCCGGACTGTCTGTATCCTCCACACGAAGGCTCACATCCGTATTCAACTCTCTCATCAGACGTTCCCGAATATGACGGGAAGTCACATACTTGCCTTCCTGACCAGCCAAAGGACTGTCATTGACAATAAAATTCATAGCGATGGTAGGTTCAGAAATCTTCTGGAATGGAATAGGCTCCGGATGTTCCGGAGAACAAATAGTATCACCGATATGGATATCTGAAATACCGGAAATTGCCACTATGGAACCAATGGAAGCCTCAGTAACATCTACCTTATTCAAACCGTCAAACTCATACAATTTGCTGATCTTAACCTTCTGCATTTTATCTGGATCATGCTCATTTACCAGTACCACATCCTGATTTACAGAAATTTTACCATTATCCACCTTACCCACACCGATACGGCCAACATATTCATTGTAGTCAATGGTACTGATCAATACCTGGGTAGGTGCATCCGGGTCACCCTCAGGGGCCGGAATATAGTTTAAAATGGTCTCAAACAACGGAGTCATATCTTTAGGACTGTCGTTTAAATCAAGCACCGCATGGCCAGCCTTGGCAGAGGCATACAAGAATGGACAGTCAAGCTGCTCATCCGAAGCATCCAGATCCATCAGAAGCTCCAATACCTCATCGATAACCTCAGTTGGACGTGCTTCCGGACGGTCAATTTTATTGATACAGACAATCACATTCAAGTCCAGTTCCAGAGCCTTTTTCAGCACAAATTTGGTCTGAGGCATGGCACCCTCAAAAGCATCCACCACTAAAATAACGCCATTTACCATTTTCAGAACACGCTCCACCTCGCCGCCGAAATCTGCATGTCCCGGTGTGTCAATAATATTAATCTTGGTATCTTTATAATATCTGTCTCTTATACACATCTG
>CAMQZX010000099.1 GCA_947039785.1 uncultured Lachnospiraceae bacterium
GTATCAAGAGTTGATTCTATTATTTAAAGAAAAGAGGGCATTTTTTATGAGAATGAAAAAGTTATGGGCAATAACCTTATCAGCAACAATGGTTTCCGGTATGTTAGTTGGGTGTGGAGGCTCCTCCTCAGAAGCATCTTCAGGACCATCCGTGTATTATCTGAATTTTAAACCGGAAGTGGCAGAAGTATGGGAAGAACTGGCAGAAAAGTATACGGATGAGACAGGGGTTCCGGTGAAGGTACAGACAGCAGCCTCCGGACAGTATGAGCAGACTCTGAAATCTGAGATTGCCAAGACAGACGCACCAACACTGTTTCAGATCAACGGCCCCACCGGATATCAGGCATGGAAAGATTACTGCATGGATCTGAAGGACAGCAATCTGTACTCCATGCTGCTGGATTCTGATCTGGCAATTACAGACGGTGACGGAGTGTATGGAATTCCTTATCTGGAAGAAGGTTACGGTATTATTTACAATCAGGAGATTATGGATAAATATTTTGCACTGTCAGGTGCCAAAGTATCTTCCATGGAGGATATCAACGATTTTGATAAATTGAAAGAAGTGGCAGAGGATATGACTGCTCACAAAGAAGAATTGGGCATTGAAGGTGTATTTGCCTCTACTTCATTCTCTCCGGGAGAAGACTGGAGATGGCAGACGCATTTGATGAACCTTCCGATTCACTATGAGTTTGCAGACAAAGGTGTGACGGATGAGGCAGAAATCACCTTTGATTATAATGAAAACTTTAAAAATATCTTTGATTTGTATATAAATAATTCCACCATAGAACCGGCTATGGTAGGTTCCAAATCGGTAGATGATTCTATGTCTGAATTTGCTCTGGGTAAAGCAGCCATGGTTCAGAATGGTAACTGGGCATGGAGCCAGATCAGCAAAGTGGAAGGAAATGTGGTAAAAGAGGAAAACATTAAATTCCTGCCGATTTACACTGGTGTGGATGGAGAAGAAAGCCAGGGACTCTGCATTGGTACTGAGAACTACTTCTGCATTAACAGCCAGGCATCTGAGCAAGATCAGCAGGCGTCTTTAGATTTTGTGGAATGGGTATTTAGTTCCGACGAGGGTAAAGAGATGGTAACCAACGACCTTGGATTTATCACACCGTTTAACACCTTCACAGAGGAGGAAGCACCTTCCGATCCTCTGGCAAAAGAAGTAATCCGTTATATGTCAGACGATGACCTGACAACTGTATCCTGGGATTTCCAGGTGTTTCCGAGTCAGACCTTCAAAGATAATCTGGGTGCAGCACTGCTTCAGTATGCAACGGGCAGTGAAGACTGGGAAACTCTGGTAAGCGATACCGTTGAAGACTGGAAAGTGGAGAAAGAAGCAACCGCAGAATAAAAGAGGAGGGAATCCTGATGCAGAAAGCATATAAAAAATATTTTTGGCTCTTTGTACTTCCCACGCTGTTGTCTTTTACGTTGTTCTTTATTATTCCTTTTATTATGGGAATTGTATTGTCTTTCTGTAAATTTACTACAGTGACCAATGCAACCTGGGTGGGATTGGAGAATTACATAAGAGCATTTTCCAATAAAGATTTTATCAATGCACTGATCTTTACGGTGAAATTTACCATTGTATCAGTAATTACCATCAACGTGTTTTCCTTTCTGCTGGCCTATGTGCTGACCAGAGGAATCAAGGGAACCAATCTGTTTCGAACCACCTTTTTCATGCCGAACCTGATTGGAGGTATCGTTTTAGGATACATCTGGCAGATTTTGATTAACGGTGTACTGGCAAGGTTTGGTGTGACCATCACGGCAGATCCCAAATATGGCTTCTGGGGTCTGGTGATTCTGATGAACTGGCAGCTTATTGGGTATATGATGATTATTTATATTGCAGGAATTCAGAATATTCCAGGGGAAGTGGTGGAAGCTGCAAAAATTGACGGAGCCAACAAGTTCCAGGCACTGACAAGAGTGACCATTCCCATGGTAATGCCTTCGGTGACGATTTGTCTGTTTTTGACACTTACAAACTCCTTCAAGCTGTTTGATCAGAACCTGGCTCTGACAGCAGGAGGACCGGCGAAAAAGACTGCCATGCTGGCACTGGATATTTATACTACCTTCTATAACAGAAATGGATGGGAAGGGGTAGGTCAGGCGAAAGCGGTTATTTTCTTCCTGTTGGTAGGCGCCATTTCCCTGACGCAGTTGTACTTTACAAGACGTAAGGAGGTAGCAAACTAATGGCTGGAAAAAAGAAGACAAATGACCAGGCACCGACCATGGAGGTTTCCAGAAGAACTGGAATGATTCTCACAGTAGTATTAACCGTATTGGCAGTGATTTTTATCTTTCCAATCTTCTTGGTGCTTATGAATTCATTTAAAAATAAACTGTATATCAGCGATGCCCCCTTTGCATTTCCCACTGCTGAGACCTTTTCTGGAATCAGTAATTACATTGAGGGAATCAACAAGACAGGACTGTTGATGGCTGCGGGAAGATCTTTGTTTATCACAGTATTTTCTGTGATTGCCATTGTGTTGCTGACTTCTATGGCAGCATGGTGGATTACGCGGGTGACTGGCAAGATTTCCAGTGTGTTGTATTATCTGTTTGTCTTTGCCATGATCGTGCCATTTCAGATGGTTATGTTTACTTTGTCTAAGGTAACTGATATAATGGGACTGGGCAATCCGATAGGTATCATTTTCGTATATGTGGGATTTGGAGCAGGCTTATCTGTGTTTATGTTCTGCGGATTTATCAAGGCCATTCCCGTATCCCTGGAGGAGGCAGCCATGATTGACGGCTGCAACCCTATTCAGATATTCTTCCGTGTGGTGGTACCGGTGCTTCGACCTACTATGATCACAGTGGCAATATTAAATGCCATGTGGATTTGGAACGATTACCTTCTGCCCACATTAGTACTAGACAGCAGTGCACCTACCATTCCAATGGCGGTACAGTATCTGCGTGGCGGCTATGGATCTATTGATATGGGAGCAATGATGGCAATGCTTGTACTTGCAATCCTTCCAATCATTGTGTTCTATCTGTCCTGTCAGAAATACATCATCAAAGGTGTGGCTGCCGGTGCAGTAAAAGGCTAAAGGAGAACAATTGTGAGAGAGAGCGGCATCTTATTGCCGGTTTCATCCCTGCCTTCCAGGTATGGAATCGGCTGCTTCTCAAAGGAAGCATATGAATTTATTGATTTTTTGGCAAAGGCGGGACAGAAGAAGTGGCAGGTTTTGCCGTTGGGTCCCACAGGATATGGAGACTCCCCCTACCAGTCCTTTTCCACCTATGCGGGGAATCCTTACTTTATTGATCTGGAGACTTTGATCGGCTGGGGGCTTTTGTCTTATGAAGAGTGCGATTCCTATGATTTTGGTCAGAATGAGCAGTATGTGAATTATGAAAAAATGTATATCAGTAGAAGTAAGGTGCTGAGACTGGCTTATGACCGCTTTTGGGGAGATGAGAATCAGGAGTATCAAAGCTTCATTGCTGACAATCGGGACTGGCTGGAAGACTATGGATTGTTTATGGCTTTAAAAGACAAGTTTGGCGGTGAGGGCTGGTATCTGTGGGAGGAGCCTTATCGTGACCGGCATCCCGGTACCATGGTACGTTGTCAGGAAGAACTGGCAAAGGAGATTGGATTTTACTGCTTTCAGCAGTACATGTTCTGGAAGCAGTGGCAAAATCTTCATCATTATGCTCTGGAAAAGGGGATTGAGATTATTGGAGATGTGCCTATTTATGTGGCATTTGACAGTGCAGACACCTGGGCAAATCCCAAGCTGTTCCAGTTTCAGGAGAAGGGAAAGCTGCTTGCAGTGGCAGGATGCCCGCCGGATTCTTTTTCCGCTACAGGCCAGTTATGGGGAAATCCTTTATATAACTGGAAATATCACAAAGAGACTGGCTATGCCTGGTGGATCCGACGCGTTGCACATTGCTTCCAGTGGTACGATGTGTTGAGGATTGACCACTTTAGAGGCTTTGATCAGTATTATTCCATTCCGGCAGAGGATGAGACGGCTGAGAACGGACATTGGGAAGACGGCCCTGGCCTGGAGCTGTTTGAGTCAATTCGCAGGAAGCTGGGGAATTTGAAGATTATTGCAGAGGATTTGGGCTTTCTGACAGAATCTGTGAGAGAACTGGTGGACAAGACAGGATTCCCGGGGATGAAGGTGCTGCAGTTTGCCTTTGACTCCAGAGATGACAGCGACTATTATCCACATAATTATGAGAAAAATTGTGTAGTCTACACCGGAACCCATGACAATGATACTGTGCGGGGCTGGTATGAGGTGCTGGATGCTCAGGATAAGGAAGTGTCTATTCAGTATATGGACAACGCCGATACACCTCTGGAGAAAATACACTGGGATTTTATTCGTATGGCTATGGGCAGTGTGGGAAATCTCTGTGTTATTCCCCTTCAGGACTACATGGGACTTGGGACAGAGGCCAGAATAAATCAGCCTTCTACGTTGGGTGAAAACTGGAAGTGGAGACTGGTAAAGGGACAGCTTACCGAAGAAATGGCCCATGAGATTTATCATATTACAGAGGTATATAAACGATTGTAACCTTCGTTTATCAAATGATTTTGTTGTAAATAGAAACCGGATGTGCTTTGTGAAAAGTGCATCCGGTTTTTGGTGTCAAGCATGGGTAAAAAGGTCTGAGGGATTTTTGCTTCTTTTTTGCGTGACATCGGAAGTGTTCTGTGGTATGCTGAGAGGTGTATATAGACAGGTGTCTTGTCATTAATGGTACATAAAGTTTAAAGGCTTGTGGAAAATGCCTGTCAGGAGGGAGGAGAATATGAAAACAATCAAGAAAATTCTGTCTAATATTTTTATAGACGGATTGAGCGGAATGGCACTTGGACTTTTTTCCACATTGATTATCGGAACTATTTTAAAGCAGATTGGAGATCTGATGGGAGGAACGGTGGGAGGTTATTTAAGTTCCTTTGCCATCATTGCCCAGAGGCTTACCGGTGCGGGGATCGGTGTTGGAGTGGCATATAAGTTTAAGGAATCTACCTATGTTACCCTGTCGGCGGCTGCGGCAGGTATGATTGGCGCCTATGCCAGCAATCTGATTGGAGGTACGCTGTTTTCCGATACAGGAGCTCTGATGCTGTCAGGCCCGGGAGAACCCTTGGGAGCTTTTATTGCTGCTTATGTGGGAATTACACTGGGCCGTCTGGTGGCAGGAAGGACTAAACTGGATCTTTTGATCACACCAGCAGTAACAATTTTAACGGGTGGTACCATAGGATTGCTTATTGGTCCTGGAATCTCCAATTTTATGACCTGGATTGGAAGTCTTATTAACTGGGGAACGGTACAGCAACCTATTATTATGGGAATCGTTGTATCAGTTTTGATGGGAATGGCACTGACACTGCCCATCAGTTCTGCTGCGCTGGGAATTATCCTGGGACTGGACGGCATTGCTGCCGGAGCGGCTACCATTGGATGCTGCTGTCAGATGGTGGGATTTGCGGTAAACAGTTTTAAGGATAACGGCATTGGCGGTCTTCTGGCACAGGGACTTGGAACTTCCATGCTTCAGATTCCAAACATTGTCCGCCGTCCTCTGATCTGGCTGCCACCAACACTGGCTTCTGCCATCTTAGGACCAATCGCTATTATCGGACCGTTCCACATGACAAACAATGCCACAGGAGCTGGAATGGGAACTTCTGGCCTTGTGGGACCGATTATGACTTATCAGACAATGGCTGCAACAGAAAGTCCAGCCGTTGTACTTGTTAAAATTCTTGTTTTTGAAGTGATTCTTCCGGCAGCATTATCCTATGTGATTTACCGTGGCATGAAGAAGATTGGGTACATCCGTGACGGAGAGATGAAGCTGGATGTATAAATGTAAGTATCAAAATAAGCGGGGGCTATGGTGGTTCCTGCTTATTTTTTAATGAAGCGGCAACATTTTTTATTCTTATGCATACTATAAACAGGAAAGGGATTGTATGACAAGGAGCATAATTGTGCCAGAATATAAGATAATTTTGGACGCTGGACACGGCGGGGCTGATCCGGGAGCAGTCCATGAGGGGAGACAGGAGAAAGACGATACGCTGAACCTGACTTTGGCAATCGGAAAGATACTGGAGGACAATGGAGTTGAGGTGGAATATACCAGAATGACGGATATCTATCAGACGCCGTTTCAGAAAGCTACCATCGCCAATCAGTCTGGAGCGGACTATTTTATCTCCATTCACAGAAATTCCAGTCCTACGCCAAATCAGTATACCGGTGTGGAGACTTTAGTTTATAACAAGTCCGGGATTAAATATGAGCTGGCTCAGAATATTTTAGGAGCCCTTGGAGAATTGGGATTTCGTGAAATCGGCGTAAAGGAGCGTCCTGGTCTGGTAGTGCTTCGGAGAACCACCATGCCTGCTGTAATGGTGGAGATGGGATTTATCAATTCAGACCAGGATAATCAGATGTTTGATGAGAAGTTTAACGAAATTGCCCAGGCCATTGCCAGTGCTATTTTGGGGACTCTTGGTCAGGAAGACGTGGAAGGCCCTACTTATTATCGGGTACAGGTAGGGGCATTCAAGAATAAACAGTATGCAGATCAGCTTTTGTATGAGTTGTTAGATCAGGGATATCCCGCATTTTTGCTGAATGAGGGAGGCTTTTATAAGGTGCAGGTTGGAGCCTATCTGCAGCTTGGAAATGCCATAGCTATGGAGCAGCGGCTTCGGGATGCGGGCTATACCACGCTGATTACAACATAAAAAGTAAGTATTTTATGGCACATTTTTTATCTGGTTAGCTGAAACCGGATAGAAGATGTGCCATTTTGCAATCGCACCTTATATGGATACGATTTTAGGGAAAAATAAGGAAAGAAAGTCTAAAATTTATGTGAATTCCATTCGATTTGGTTGACAAGTTATGGAATCCCTATATAATTAAGCTATGGGAGAAATTGTGAGTCACGGCCAGTTTCTCTCACAGGAGTATAAAATACAGTGTTTATAAACATCCGGGGCAGCCCCCTTTTTGGGGATATGGCTTCGGCAGAATCGATGAATCATCGATGACTAGGAGGAGATTGATCATGAAAAAAAGATATATCTTACTGGCGGGGTTATTAGCATTATGTTTTGCGGCAGTTGGATGCGGCAAGAAGGACAATGCGGCAAAGCCCACACCCACACCGGAGGCAACAATCGAGACGTCCGGTAAGGGGAATGTGGTTTCCATGGAGCAGTCCGCTGATATTGACAAATCTAAGATTACCAAGATTATGGGAACGAAGACTGCCACCAGTGCAGATGTGGTTATTACCAATAATACAGGACTTGAGATTTCCGGATTCTATACCCGGCCATCCGGGGAAGATGACTGGAGTGATGATTATATTGAAGAGAAATTTACTCTAAAAGATAAAGAGATGGCGCTGTTCTACTACGATCCTATGGCTAAGGATGAGGATGGCAATACCATTACAAAATATGATTTAAAGGTTTCTTATACAGATGAAGATGAGACAGACTGTCTTTTTAGAAATCTGACTTTATCTGATATCAATGATCTGAAGCTGAAGATGGAAGACGGAGTACCATTTGTAACTTATATCAGCGTTTCTACTAAGCGTCAAGTCTCCACTCTGGAGGATGCCAAGGCAAGAATGGGTAAGACAGACAGCGATGATGAAGATGAAAACAACGACAGTGACAATGATTCTTCTGAATCTGCCGACACCACGCCGACACCGTCTGATTCAGATTCCGATAATTCTGATGACGGCTCATCTTCCAATAATCCGACAGGTAATGGAAACAACGATGGAAATCCAGGCTCACAGGATCCGGGAAACATTGACTATGAGGACGGAAGAGAAACTGCAGAGAATTACATCGGACAGGATATTAATGCACTGACTGATGCCTGTGGCGGAGCTAATTCCACAGAATACACAACTGATCCTGAGTCAGGAGTGCAGATTGGATACTACTATTACAATGGATATACGGTCAGCACCACACAGCAGGATGGACAGGAAATTGTTAATGGTGTATGGTAAATCATATATATAAGCTGTAATAATTTAAAACGACAGGGGACAAAAGAATGAAGAGAGTATTATTGAAACTAAGCGGAGAAGCACTTGCAGGTCCTAATAAGAGAGGCTTTGATGAGCCCACTGTTCTGGCTGTTGCAAAACAGATTAAGCAGGTTGTTGATGAGGGAACCCAGGTTGCCATAGTCATCGGCGGAGGAAATTTCTGGAGAGGAAGAACCAGTGGTGCCATGGAGCGTACCAAGGCAGACCAGATCGGTATGATGGCAACTATTATGAACTGTGTCTATGTGTCTGAGATGTGTCGGTACGTGGGACTGCAGACAGAAGTTTACACACCGTTCATTTTTGGCTCATTTACCAAAGTATTTGCGAAGGACGATGTGCTGGAGGCTCTGAACCAGGGTAAGGTGACATTCTTCGCTGGCGGCACAGGACATCCTTACTTCTCAACTGACACTGCCACTGTGCTGCGTGCCATTGAGATTGAGGCTGAGACTATTTTGCTTGCAAAGGCAATCGATGGTGTCTATGACAGTGATCCAAAGGTAAATCCGGCCGCTAAGAAATATGATGAGGTTTCCATTCAGGAAGTGATTGACAAGCAGCTGAAAGTAATTGATATGACTGCTTCCATCATGTGCATGGAAAATAAAATGCCCCTGTTGGTATTTGGACTGGAAGAGGAGAACAGCATCATCAATACAGTTCACGGTGATTTTAATGGTACAAGAGTGACCATTTAAGATGTTGACCATCTACAAAATATATAATTGAGGGAGAAAACAAAATGGATGAAAGAATTCAAAAGTATGACGACAAAATGACAAAAACTATGGGGAACCTGGAAGCAGAGCTGGCTACCATCCGGGCTGGACGTGCCAATCCACGTATTTTGGACAGAATTACTGTGGACTATTATGGAACACCAACTCCGCTGCAGCAGGTGGCTAACATCAATGTACCGGAAGCGCGTATGATTCAGATTCAGCCTTGGGAGCCCAGTCTTGTAAAGGCCATTGAGAAGGCGATTCTGACTTCTGATCTGGGAATTAATCCTTCCAATGACGGTAAGATTATCCGTTTGGTACTGCCTGAGCTTACAGAGGAGCGAAGAAAAGAGTTGGTTAAGGATGTAAAGAAGAAAGGCGAGGCTGGTAAGGTTGCCATTCGTAACATCCGCCGTGACGCCAACGATGCCCTGAAAAAATTAGGCAAAACAGATGTATCTGAGGATGAAATTAAAGAACTGGAAGATAAAGTCCAGAAGATGACAGATAAGTACATCAAAGAAATCGACAAGATGATCGATGCAAAATCAAAGGAAATTCTTACTGTATAGGACTTATGGTGAGGCTGTCTCAAAAGAAGTTGTACTTGAGACAGCTTCTTTCATGTTGCCAGAAAGGAGTAATAAACATGAATGTACCAAATCACATCGCCATCATTTTAGATGGCAATGGACGATGGGCGAAGAAAAGAGGTATGCCGAGAAGCTATGGTCATGTGAAGGGCTGTGCCAACCTTGAGACAATCTGTGACGATATCAAGGAGCTGGGTGTAAAATATCTGACTGTCTATGCATTTTCTACTGAGAATTGGAAACGCTCCAAAGAAGAGATTGACGGATTGATGAAGCTGTTTCGCAATTATCTGAAAAAATGTATCAAGATTTCCACAAAGAATAAGATGCGGGTAAGAGTCATTGGTGATATTTCAGCTTTTGATCAGGATATTCAGGAAGGGATTATTAAGCTGGAGGAGCATTCCAGCCAGTACGATGAACTGCATTTTCAACTGGCCCTTAACTATGGCTCCAGAGATGAAATTATCCGTGGAACCAGAAAAATGCTGGAAGATTGCATAGCTGGCAGAATAACCCCGGAGGATATGACAGAGGAGCGATTTGCCGGATATCTGGACACAGCGGGTCTTCCGGACCCGGATCTGATGATTCGCACCAGCGGTGAGCAGAGGCTGTCCAATTTCCTGTTGTGGCAGTTGGCCTATACGGAGTTTTACTTTACTCCTGTGCCATGGCCGGATTTCAACAAAGAGGAATTGGTCAAGGCCATTGAAAAATATAATGAGAGAGACAGAAGATACGGAGGAGTGAAGGAGGAATAGGATATGTTTTGGACACGGCTTTTCAGTGGTATTGTTCTGGTGCTGATTGCGCTTCTGACCATCGGCAAGGGTAGCTATGTGTTGCTATTTACTCTGATGGCAGTTTCTGTGATTGGAATGAACGAATTTTACCGGGCAACAGGCGTGCACAAAAATCGGTTCACTGCTTTGGAGATTTTATCTTATCTGGGTGCAGCTGTGTATTATGTCAGCCTGTTCTGGATGGATGGAATTTACCAGCCGGTGGCTATGGTGTTTGTGCTGATTTTGATTATGATGGTATATGTATTTTCCTATCCAAAGGTGGAGTCCTCTCAGGTGATGGCGGCCATGTTTGGATTTGTGTATGTGGCAGTGATGCTGTCTTACGTGTTAAAGACCAGAATGCTTCCCAACGGAGTGTTTGACGTTTGGTTGATCTTTCTGTGCTCCTGGGGCTGCGATACCTGTGCCTATTGTGTGGGAATGCTCCTTGGAAAGCATAAGATGGCTCCCGTATTAAGCCCGAAGAAGTCCATAGAAGGCGCTGTGGGAGGTGTTGTGGGAGCTATGCTTCTGGGCGGCGTTTTTGCAGCTCTCACAGGCGGTATTGTGTGGATGTATGCGGTAATCTGCGGTGTGGGAGCGTTGATTTCCATGGTGGGAGATCTGGCTGCATCGGCCATCAAACGCCAGACAGGAATCAAGGATTATGGAAGATTGATTCCGGGTCATGGTGGTGTTTTGGATCGATTTGACAGTGTGATCTTCACTGCGCCGATCATTTATTTCCTGGCCAGTGTATTGACGGCATTGTCATAGGGTTTGATGAGATTATGAGAAATTGTGAGGGATAAGTCAAATGAGAAAAATAGCGATTTTAGGCTCCACAGGTTCCATCGGAACCCAGACTCTGGAAGTGGCAGAAGCCAACAGAGATTTGGAAGTGGTGGGATTGACTGCCGGAAGCAATGTGAAGCGTCTGGAAGAACAGATTCGTAAGTTCCATCCGCGCCTGGCAGCGGTGATGGACGAACAGGCAGCAAAGGATCTGGCTGTCAGAGTTCAGGATACTCAGACAAAAGTTGTATCTGGCATGGAGGGGATCATTCAGGTGGCTACCATGGATGAGATGGAAATTCTGGTGACTGCAGTTGTGGGGATGATTGGAATTCGACCTACCATGGAAGCCATCTGTGCGGGAAAGGACATTGCCCTGGCTAATAAGGAGACGTTGGTGACGGCAGGACATTTGATTATGCCTTTGGCGAAGGAGAATCATGTGCATATTTTGCCGGTAGACAGTGAGCACAGTGCTGTTTTTCAGTGCCTTAACGGGGAAAACGCCAGAGAAATTGAGAAGCTGATCATTACAGCCTCCGGAGGCCCTTTTAGGGGAAGAAAGCAAGAGGCACTTAGTCAGGTGACTCTGGAAGATACTCTAAAGCACCCGAACTGGGTTATGGGGCAAAAAATTACGGTGGATTCTGCCACGTTGGTCAACAAAGGGCTGGAAGTGATGGAAGCCCGATGGCTGTTTGATGTGGATTTGGATCATATTCAGGTGGTGGTACAGCCCCAGAGTGTGATTCATTCCATGGTGGAGTTTAAGGACGGGGCAGTGATGGCACAGCTTGGAACCCCAGATATGAAGCTGCCCATTCAGTATGCATTGTATTATCCAGAACGCAGATTCCTGGCAGGAGATCGACTGGATTTTGCAAGACTTGCATCCATCTCTTTTGAGGAGCCGGATGTTGAGACGTTTCTTGGCCTGCCTATGGCGATACAATCTGCCAGAGCGGGAGGAACTATGCCAACGGTGTTTAACGCTGCCAACGAGCGTGCTGTGGCAAAGTTTTTGCGAAGAGAAATCCGTTTTCTGGATATTTATGAGATTATCGGGCAGTCTATCAAACAGCACAAAGTCATTGAGAATCCGGATTTAGATACGATCCTTGCCGTAGAAGAAGAGACATATCAGTGGATTGAAAGCAGGTGGTAGATTGAAAATTATTATTGCGATATTGATCTTTAGCATCATTATTCTGTTTCATGAGTTTGGACATTTTTTGCTTGCTAAGAAAAATGGAATTGAAGTGGTGGAATTTTCTCTTGGTATGGGACCGAGGCTCTGGAGCACCGAGAAGGGCGGAACCAAATACTCTCTGAAATTGCTGCCCCTGGGCGGTTCCTGTATGATGTTGGGAGAGGATGCAGACGATTGCAGACCGGGAACCTTTAATTCTGCCAGTGTACTGGGAAGGATTTCTGTGGTGGCAGCAGGTCCTGTCTTTAACTTTGTTTTTGCATTTGTTCTTTCTCTGGTGATTGTGGCTTCGATTGGCTATACACCAGCCACGGTAAGTTATGTGGAAGAAGGCTCTGCTGCAGAAGCCGCCGGCCTTCAGGTGGGGGATCAGATTACAGACTTTGACGGTTATCATATTGACATCAGCGAGGATATGAATATTTATCTGGCGGTAAAAGGCGCACCGAATGATCGGGTGGCCATGACGGTAAAAAGAGACGGAGAGAAGTTGGATATAGGCTATCGGCCGGAGACCATCAAACGGTATCTGTTGGGCTTTAACCGGGATGCTGCAAACACCAATCAGCCTTTGGAAGTGGCATCGCTGATTCAGGGAATGCCCATGGAGGAAGCCGGCGTTTTACCGGGAGATGTGATTACTGCTGTCAATGGAGTGGAGGTTCCCACAGGGGAAGCCTATGATCGGTATTTGGAGGAGCATCCTCTGTCAGATCAGGAACCAGTGCAGATTACGTATGAACATAACGGACACAGCAGGGAGGTTACAGTGACTCCTGCTGTGTATCAAAGCGTATCGGTGGGCTTCCAGTACAACCTTGTCCGCGAGAAAGGGAATGTATTTCAAATCCTGAAATATTCAGCATTGGAAGTAAAATATTGGATTCGTACCACGATTCTGAGTCTGAAGGAGTTGATTACAGGTCAGTACGGAATGGAAGACCTTTCCGGTCCTGTGGGCGTTGTAGGTGCTATCGGAGATACTTATGAGCAAAGCAAATCCGAAGGAACTTTCTGGGTATGGATGAATATGCTGAATATGGCAATTTTGCTCTCCGCTAACCTGGGTGTTATGAATCTTTTGCCAGTACCGGCATTAGATGGAGGGAGACTTGTCTTTCTGATTATTGAGGCGGTTTTAAGAAAGCCAGTGAACCGTCAGGTGGAAGGAATGATTCACTTTGCAGGATTAATGCTGTTGATGCTTCTTATGGTTGTGGTGATGTACAATGATATTATAAAATTAATTTAATTCATCAAGAAAGTCTCTCACTTCTATGCTGTGAGGCATAAGTGGTGGGGAGAGAGGTCTTGCTGGCGTCAGGTGGGGTGCAGGATCATCTGACAAGCAACTTAGTTGCTATGAGGTTATGAGCAAGTAGCAAAGTGGATTGCGAAAATCCTCTTAACCAGAAACAGAAGCAATTGAAAGGGGCAATCGGTTAATACCGATTTTTGAATCCTAATATTTAAGAAAGAGACC
>CAMQZX010000100.1 GCA_947039785.1 uncultured Lachnospiraceae bacterium
TCGTGGGCTCGGAGATGTGTATAAGAGACAGGTTATTTATATCAACATTATTGATAACACTGTTTATTACTTTATTAGCGCATGAGCTTTTGTTTTTGTTTGCACCTGCGTTGAGCAAAAGCGGAACTATATATGAAGGGGAAAATACAGCTATGGAAACGGTGGAAGATTTTCCGCTGTTGACAGAAATTACATTTCAAGCTGATGATTATATTTCTGGTGTTATTAGAAAGGCGTTGCCATATTCGGTGTGCATATGCTGTATTGTTTCTTTTATTTTTTCTTACCTTTTTTCTAAAATGGTTTCGGCTCCAATAAAAAGGATATCTGAAAAGACGTCAGAAATGGCAAAATTAAAAAAAGATATTCGATGTTCTGAAAATTTTTGTTTTGAAATTAGTATGCTTTCAGAGAATATTAATGGACTGTATGACAGTCTCTTTGCTACAATAGGGAATTTAGAGAATGAAAAAAACAAAGTAAGCGAAGCGGAGGGCATGAAAGTTGATTTCTTACGCTCTGCATCGCATGAATTAAAAACTCCGGTTACAGCGCTTAATGCCATTTTGGAAAATATGATTCTTGGTGTTGGCAAGTATAAGAACCATGACATATATTTGCATAAGTGTAAAGAAATAACAGAAAAACTCGGAGAGATGATCTGTGAAATATTAAGTACGTCTAAAATGAATTTATTTTCGGAAGATGAGAAATTGGTTGAAACTGATTTGTATATATTGGTCTCGGATTTATGCGTTGCGTATGAGGCTATTGCAAAAAGCAAAGGCCAAATATTTAAAAGTTCTTTAGAAAATGCATCATCAGTTATGTTGCGCCCCAATTTATTTCGCAAAGCATTATCGAATGTTTTAACAAATGCAGTCTTGTATACTGACGGTGGAAAGAAGATCAGTGTATCGTTTAATGAAAATAGGCTGATTATTGAGAATGAATGTATTCCTATACCTAAAGAACATCTGAAGCATATTTTTGAACCATTCTATCGTCTGGATTATTCAAGAGATAGAAATACCGGTGGAAATGGTTTGGGGCTATACTTAACGGCTATAATTTTAGAAACATTAGATATTTCTTTTGAATTTTTACCATCACCTATGAATGACGGTATGCAGTTTATAATAAGTTTTTAAGAGGGGAGGCTCGTAAGGGCCGTCTTTCATATTAGTTTCATATAGCTTCCATATATGTTTAAAATGGCTTTGATATGATTCCACTGTAAACAATGAAATCTATTAGATAGCAGGAGGATCATTATGAAGACAAAAAAATTGCTTTCGGTTTCTACATTTTCTTTAGCTTTATTAATGGCAGGATGTTCTGCCATATCTGCATTTTCACAATCTCCAACAAAGAACAAAGTTGGAGCGTTGCCGACGCAATCAGAATCTAGTGCTGAAGTTGATATGGAAAAATCAGGGTCAGCTGTATATGAGCAGCAGAAAAAAGATGGGAGTACAGTGTATAGCATAGATGGGGGAAATACTTGGCTAAGTAAGGAAGATTTTGAAAAAGAATATCCGACTCACAGTATCGAATGGTGGACTTATGATGAATATGCTGAATATATTGAACAGCAGAAAGTTTCTTTGCAAGTAATGGTAGATAATCAGGCTACAGGCTATACTGATCAGCGCGGATATTTTACATGGACACAGGAATTGGCCGATGAAACAGTTCAGAAATATGAGCAGGATTTAGAGCAGATAAAGAATGGGGTTAAAATATCAAAATCTATTGAGGGACTTGATGATGATTGTGCATATGAAAGTTATTCTCTTGCCCCCAAAGGTTTGCCAACAGTAAGTTTTGAAGTTAGTTTGCCAGATGGTTCAACAAAACAGTTTACAGGTGATGATAAAGCAGAGGTATATGAGACTGTAAAAGATTTTTGCAATCAGCAAATGAAGAGTGGAAAACTTAATCAAAAACAAGTAGACAGTATTCTTAATGAGGTACAATAGGATTAATTTTAAAAAGTTTAGAAGGAACGATACGGGAAGCAGTAATATTGAGTCGCTATAAAAAGCTGGAAGAAAACATTGATCGTTTTATCAAAGAAGTGACACGCCCGGGTGCGAGCATGTGGTCTATAACGTGATCTGCCAGCTTAGGAGAAAGCTGAAGAACCCGGATTTGATTCAGACGATGGTTGGGAGAGGGTATCGGTTTGTGGGCTGAAGGAATAGAGGCAGAGGTAGCTGCTCATTAAAGGAGCAGACACTTCTGCTTTTTATTTAAGTTGCTAATCTTGCGGATCTATGGTACTATGCACCTTGTATATTTCGAGCATAAGAAATATAATAGAGGGCAGTACAAAATTAGGAGGCCAGTCATGGATGGATATATGACACTTAGGGAAGCAAGCGAAAAATGGGGTATCACGGCCCGGATGGTGAACTACTATTGCACATCGGGAAGAATCAAAGGTGCAGTAAAGGTATCAACTTTATGGCTGATACCACAGGATGCTAAGAAGCCTGCAGATAAGCGGAGAAAAGACAATACAACTATGGAGGTGTAGCAGTGAAATTATTATTAGTGGAAGATGATATGGAGATAAGCCAGATGCTGAAAGACTATCTGGGGGCAGAGAATTATGAGGTGGTCTGTGTTGCCGATGGGAAGGAAGCCTGTGAGAAATTTGACAGTGACTCTTACGCTCTTGTTTTACTGGATTTGATGATTCCAAAGATCAGCGGCATGGAAGTCATGCAGCATATCCGGCAGAGCAGCACGATTCCGATTATCATTGTGTCTGCAAAAGACACGGATGCAGATAAGACACTGGGGCTGGGACTTGGGGCGGATGACTATATTACAAAACCATTCTCGGTGACAGAGGTATTGGCCCGTATTAAAGCAAATATCCGGAGGAGTACCCAATATTCAAAACCAGCAGAACCGGAAAACGAGACACTGGTGATTGGGGAGCTGGTTATGAACCTGACAGATTATACGGTAACAAAAAGGAATGTAAAGGTGGATCTGACAGCAAAAGAGTATGAAATCTTAAAGCTTCTCCTTCAGAATCCCCAAAAGGTATATACCAAAGAGCAGATGTATTCCCTGATCTGGAATGACGCATACCTGGGAGATGAGAATGCGGTCAACGTCCATATCAGCAGATTAAGAAATAAAATTGAGGATAATCCCAGGACTCCCAAGTATGTCATTACCGTTTGGGGGATTGGGTATAAGTTAGGAGATTTGTCATGAGTGATGGAGCCATTATCTTCTTCCTGTCTGCCTGCATTGTAGTGTTGACTGGTATTGTCCTTTATCAGCAGTTTGCTTTCCGGACGGGAACACAGAGTAAATTAAAGAAAATCAGCCAGAAGTTAGAAGAAATCCAGGATACGGACAGTGATGAAAATGTCATGGTCTTTACGGACAATAAGGTTCTTATGGATTTGGCAGCGCAGATCAACCGTTTGCTGGAGAACCAGAGAAAGGTCAAGGTGGATTACCGGCGCTCAGAGATTTCCTCAAAGAAAATGCTGTCCAATATATCCCATGATATCAAGACGCCTATGACAGTGATCTTAGGTTACCTGGAAATCATGCGCTTGAACAGCTCAGGGGAGAATGAAATGCTTTTAAAAGTGGAGCAGAAGGCCCAGAGAGTGATGGAATTGATCAACCAGTTCTTTACGCTGGCAAAGCTGGAGGCCGGGGATACGGAGATTGAGATTTCAAAGATTGATGCTTGTGAGGCCTGCCGGGAGAATGTGCTGGACTTTTATGAACTGCTGACGCAGAAAGAATTTCAGGTTGATGTGGATATCCCGGAAAAGGCGGTTTTTGTTCAGGGAAACAAGGATGCCCTGCAGCGGATTCTGTTCAATCTTATTTCCAATGTTGTACGGTATGGTTCTGATGGAAAGTATATGGGAATGTTTCTAAGGTCAGATGAGAAATATATCTATATCGATGTGGTGGATAAAGGAAAAGGGATAGATCGGGCGTTTGCACAGAGTGTATTTGAGAGGCTGTTTACGATGGAAGATTCCAGAAACCGTGAGATACAGGGAAATGGCCTGGGGCTGACGATTGCACAGAATCTGGCACACCAGCTTGGCGGGGAGATTACCCTTGAGAGTGAGCCGAATGTAAAAACTACATTTACGATAAAACTGCGGAAATTCTCCTATTAAATTTCCAAGAAAGAAATTGCACAGCATCCCATTATGCCGTTCGGCATGAAGAAAGGAAATCGTAAGAATTAGTCAAGAGTTTTGAAAATCTTAGCCGCTAGAATGGTCATTAGAAAGGAGGCAGACAACATGCCATATATTTTACAAACGAATCAGCTTACAAAATCCATTGGCGGCAAAAATATTGTGACCAATGTGTCTATGCACGTTAAGAAGGGGGAAATTTATGGATTTCTTGGACCGAACGGTGCAGGCAAAACCACAGTTATGAAGATGCTGACAAATCTCTGGAAGCCGACAGAAGGAAGCATTGAATTGTTTGGAAAGAAACTTACACCGACTTCTTATGAGGTGCTGAAAAGGATGGGGAGTATTATTGAGTTCCCGACCTTTTACGACCATATGAGCGGAAAAGAAAATCTTGCGCTCCATCAGGAATACATGGGATATTACAATCCTGGCAGTATTGAGAATGCTCTGGAGATGTTAAATTTGGCAGATGCAGGGATGAAACCGGTACGGGATTTTTCATTAGGTATGAAACAGCGGCTTGGGATTGCCCGTGCCATTCTTAGCAAACCGGAATTACTTATTCTCGATGAGCCGACCAATGGGCTTGATCCTGCGGGTATGAAGCAGATCCGGGATCTGATGAAAATGCTCTGCACAGAATACGGGATCACCATTGTTGTGTCAAGCCACATTCTTTCTGAGATTGAGAGCATTGCCGATACAGTAGGTGTCATTAACCGGGGAGTGCTTATGAAAGAAATTACCATGAAAGAAATTTCAGAAATGAGCCTTGCCTATATTGAGTTAAGTGTTATCAATACAAAAAAGGCATCCTATGTTCTGGCTGATAGGATGGGGATTGATAATTTCAAAATTGTGGAGGATGGGAAGATCCGGATTTATGACCACCATATATCGACACAGGAATTGTCAAAGGTTCTCGCACTGAATGATGTGGAGATCGTAGCCATTGGAAAAAAAGCAGAGTCCCTGGAAGATTATTTCCTGAAAATGACAACGGAGGTGTAGGAGCAATGTTAAAGTTAATCAAACTTGAATGGAAAAAGAATCATATCGGAAAATATGTCCGCAATGCGGTGATCCTTGCAGGGCTCCTTTGCCTTTTCATTTTTGCCCTGGCTTACCTGGGGATAGCCAATGATCCGGATACCGGAGTGCCGGATGCGGCACCGGGGAATGAAATGATTTCTTCCTCGATTGAACTGTTTACCAGCATGTCATTTCTGATCTTTACCAGTGTGATGTTAGCGTCTTTTATTGTTTCAGCATACAAAAATAAGACTATGAACTTGATGTTTTCCTATCCGATCAGGCGGCAGAAGATACTGGTTTCGCAGATGCTGGCAGTATGGATTTTTAACTTTATCGCATTAGTTCTGACAAAGGTGCTGATTTATGGATGTATCCTCGCAGGTTCCCACTTTATGACGTCTGCGTTCCCGCTTGATTTCAATATGGCGAGCTTGTCATTTTATGTACAGCTCATCCTGAAATCAGTGGTAATCGTAAGCATGAGCTTTATCGCACTGTTTATCGGCCTTGCCATGAACTCATCAAAAGCGACCATTATTTCGTCCTTCCTGCTGATCTTTTTGACACAGGCCAACATAGGTGATTTTACGATGAAGGATAATCTGGTTTTCCCGGTGATCCTGACTTTGGTATCGTTGGTTTTTGCAGTCCTGTCGGTGTACAATGCGGAAACCAAAGATTTGATGTAGAAGGAGGTGCTTATGAGAATGAAAGTATTTTTGTGTATGGGCCTGCTGGCGGCATCCTGTTTATGCGGATGCGGGCAAAAAGAGAAAGTCAGCCTTTCGGAAACATACGATACGGAAATCATATCATCCATTCATATGCAGGTGGACTCCTGGCAGCTTAATATCATGGCTTCTGCAGATGATGATGTTCATGTCAGTTTAGATGGCGGAACCGCAAAGGGAGCAAAAGCGCCATCAGTGGATATACAGGATGGTGTGCTGGATATTGTGCAGACAGAGGGTGAGGAAACGATTGGAAGCCAGTTTTCTCTTGGAAAAGAAGGAGAAGTAACAGTGTATGTTCCTGACACGCTGGAAGGAACGGTTATCATTAAAAATGGCTCCGGCGATATGGAAATCGACAGCCTCGTTGCTTCCAAACTCACGCTTGATAATTCTTCCGGTTATATTGAAATGAATAATGTGACGGCGGATGTACTTGAAATTACATCTTCTTCCGGAGATGTGAAACTGTCTGGCAGCAAGATTGACAATTTTCAAATCAGCACATCGTCTGGATATGTAACATGGAAAAATACAAAGTCAGATCATATTTCCATTACTGCGAAATCTGGCGAAGTCAATGTATCTGGTTTGGGAGAGCAGACCAATGCGGAGGTTTCCACAGGTTCCGGTGACATTGGTATTTCCTATGGGGCACAGCCACAAAACCTTTCATTTAAAATCTCATCCGGTTCAGACGATGTTTCTGTGGGATTTGACGCTGCTTCTTATACAACAGAAACTTCGGCATGTAAGCAGGGGAAGATTGGCGATGGAACATACAGTTTGACAGTAAATAGTGACAGCGGCACTGTGGTAGTTCACGAATGAATTTAATTAAGGTGGGAGGACCGTTATTGGAGTTCCTTTTGCTAAATGCCTTAAAAGGGAGCAGGAGGTATGGGTACGAACTGGTCAGCCGTATTTGCTCCGGTTTATCAAATCACGTCAGGCGCGATATATGCAGTGCTGAAATCTTTGAGGGAGAAAGGGGGAGGGCGAAAATGCTTTCACAAACATATATTAAACGCCAACCTGTCATCCAAGGGGGAAACCTTATCATTGATCCACAGTGCTGTACAGTTTTATTGGAATCAGAAACTATCAGCCTCTATCCCCAAGAATTTGATGTCCTCCTCCTGCTGGCACAGTATCCTGGTTGGGTGTTTTCGTCAGAACAGATTTATGAAACTGTTTGGAATGAGTGTGTGGCCGGGTGTGAGCATGTGGTCTATAACGTGATCTGCCAACTTAGGAGAAAGCTGAAGAACCTGGATTTGATTCAGACGGTGGTTGGGAGAGGATATAAGTTTGCGGGATAGAGCAATCCCCCGGAGCAGTGAAAAATAAACTGTTTCGGGGAGGACTTTACTGATTAGGATACTGTACGATGTTTTGAGTAATTGCTTTCTGTTTTAAAGTTATCAGAAAATTTAAGAATACTTAAGGTTATCTAACTTGCTTGTTTCGTTTTAACGAAATATAATAGTACCCATTAGGAGGGGGAAAGATGGACTTCATGACGACAAAAGAAGCCTCCAAGAAGTGGGAACTGACAGAACGGATGGTACAGTATCATTGTAAAGCAGGCCGCATTCCTGGGGTGATGAAAATATCTGGTGTCTGGCTGATACCCAAAGAGGCCGGGAAGCCTATAGATGGACGCTGGAAAGAAAGCAGGTGAGTGTTTGGATGGAACAAAAGATTTTATTAGTGGATGATGAAAAAGACATTGTAGATTTGATGGAAGAAGTGCTGATCCAGGAAGGATTCCAGTCAATCCGAAAAGCCTATACGGGGACAGAAGCGTTGGAACTTTGCCATGAATTCCAGCCGGATGTGATTGTACTGGATATTATGCTGCCGGACTTAGACGGGCTAGAGGTCTGTAAAAAGATTAGGGATTTCTCCTATTGCTCCATCTTGTTTCTTTCTTCTAAAAATGATGATGTGGACAAGATTCTGGGGCTTTCCTGTGGCGGGGATGATTATGTCACAAAGCCATTTAGCCCGAAAGAAGTAGTATTCCGCATTAAAGCGCAGTTAAGACGCCAGCAGTATCAAGTGGCAGCACCTATAAAAGAGGAGGATTCTATTCTTAGTGCAGGGCCACTTTCTATTAACAAGGAGAGCTGCAGGGCGTATAAGAATGGTCAGGAAATCAGTCTGACCGGCCGGGAATTTCTTCTGCTGTCTTATCTGGTGGAGAACGCGGATAAGATTATCAGCAAAGAGCGGCTGTATGAACAGGTGTGGGGGGAATACAGCAGCATTTGCGATAACACGATCATGGTGCATATCCGTCATTTGCGGGAGAAGATTGAAGATACGCCATCCAGCCCGCAGCAGCTTATCACAGTGAAAGGCTTGGGATATAAACTCAAGAAAAGGGCTGATTAAATGAAGCAATCAGGGTATAAGACAATATTCCATATTTACCTGCTCTTTTTTCTGGCATTTTTGGGTACGGTTATTCTGGCTGGAGTCTTGGTTTTTATGACGATTACGATCCGGACACCAGATGGTACGACCGCAAGGAGCGACTGGCCGAAAACATTTACAGAGGATTTTGCAGAACATATTATTTTTATAGATTCCAGGCCACAAGTCGATCAGTCAGGAATAGAACTATTGCAGGATAACGGGGCAGGCATCCAGATATTAGATTCGTCCGGGTGTGAAGTGTTCGGCCACCAGAAGCCGGAACAGACGGAAGAAGGATACACCAGTGTGGAATTGCTCCAGCTTTCTCAAAGGGGAAAGTTGGAAAACAGTGATGCGGCTGCCTTCATTGGCACAGTTTCCAGTGATGGAAAAGACTACGCATACATTTTATATTTGCCTGTGGATGTTTCCAAACTCACAATGTATGTCAATGGAGACCGGTTTTATGGAGGCAAAAACATCATATTACCGATTTTGTCCGTGTTGTTCCTGCTGATTCTGCTTTCCGGTGTTCTCTATGGGTTGTGGACCACAAAAGCAGTGAAACGTCTTATGGCGTCCATTCAGGAAATATCAATCCGCAGCTATCTTCCGGTTGAAGATTATAGCGTGTTCCAGGATGTGTACGATAGCCTGAACGTACTGGATACAGAAATCAGGACCAGCGATCAGTTGAGGTTACAGACAGAAAAAATGAGGGAAGAATGGATTGCGAACATTACCCATGACTTGAAAACGCCGTTATCACCGATTAAGGGGTATGCCGAGGTACTCCAGGAGGACGGGGAAAAGAGTGAGAAACGGTGTAAACGATATGCAGCAGTGATACTTAAAAATGCCGCATACATGGAAAATCTAATCAATGACTTAAAACTGACCTATCAGTTGGAAAACGGGATGTTTCCGGTTGACAGGCAGGAGAGAGATGTTGTGCGTTTCCTGAAAGAACTGGTGATTGATATTCTGAATACACCAGAGTATGAGGCCCGTGTGGTTCATTTTGAAAATAAAGAGCCTGTTATCAGCTACTCTTTTGATTCCACGCTTTTAACCAGGGCATTCCGTAATTTGATTATTAATGCCTTTGTGCATGGAAAAGAGAACACAGAAGTAACATTGGAGATAAAGCGGGAGGGAACATCATTGCAGATCCATGTGTCTGATAATGGGGAAGGGATGACGGCAGAGGAGATGGAACATTTATTTGATCGTTATTACCGGGGAACCAATACCGAGCAGGAAACGGAAGGAACGGGATTGGGGCTTGCGATTGCAAAGAGCATTGTGGAACTTCATGGCGGTTCGATTGCTGCTTCCAGCATTCCTGGAATGGGAACAACTTTCCAGATTGATTTTCCTTCCTGTTAAGGTTATTTAAGGTTGCCTGAAAATTAGATTAAGGTTGGTACGCTATTATATTTACGATAGCTGCCAACCTTTCTTATATTTCAGGAGGTGAAAAATGAAATCAAAAATGAAGAAGATCTTACCTTATGTGGCTACTATAGTTATTACATTTTTTATTGGTTTTGTCATTGTGGCATTTGTTCTGCGCCCTCAGAAATTAGAAATCGGTGCTGTCGATCTGGATACGGTATCAGATGGAGAGTATGTAGGGGTATGCCAGAATAAAATCCTTTTTGCGGTGGTAAAAGTGAAGGTACAGGACCATGAGATTTCAGATGTTGAGGTCATAGAACATAAAGCGTCTTATATGGAGCAGGCCGAACAGATTGCTGAAAATGTGTGTGACAAACAGTCATTGGATGTCGATGCCATCTCTGGGGCAACCCTGACCAGTGGAACCGTTCTAAAAGCAATTGAAAATGCATTAGAGGACGCCGGAACGTCCGATAGAAAGTAGGTGTTATCTTGAAAATTATCATGAAATACATTCTGACGAATGTGAAAGAGCGAAAGACGCGCACTGCGGTCATGCTGCTATCCATACTTTTATCCACTACGCTGTTGTTTGTGTCATTCTCCATCGGGGCATCTTACGAGAGCGCACAGAGAAAAATGGCAAGGGGCATGGCAGGAAGTGCAACCGTTTCCGTGGAAGCCGCAGATGGGGCCATTGATAAGAATGCCATCCCGGAACTGAAATCCATAAAATTCTGTGTAGGTGTTCTGGAGGGCTTGGCCCTTTACCATGAAAACGGATATTATGAGACGATGGATCTGATTGCCGCACATCTGACAGAGCTTAACCAGACCAATCCGCCCCGGCTGGCAGACGGCGGGGAAATCTCGGATCTTTCAGGAAACCAGGTGATCTTACCAGACCGCTTTACTTCCAAATATGGGATTGAAAAAGGAGATACGATTATCCTGCAGATTGGCGGGGAGCCAATCACACTGGAAGTTGCCGGGGTTGCCGCCTATGATACGGTTTTCTTACGGCATACAAGAGGAGCAACAGCACTTTTGCCAATTTCCACTTTGAGAGAACTTTTGGGACAAACAGGAGGATATAGTAAAATCCTGATGGAACCGGCAGATGCCGTTTCTACGAGTGAGTTGAAAAATGAATTGTCCGCTGCATTACCTGGCGGTGAATACCAGGTATCAGAGGTGGTAAACGAAGCTCAGATTACTGCGGATGCAAGGCAGAAATCCATGCCGTTTTTCCTTATCAGTTTTTTCTCACTGACTATGAGCGTCTTTATCATTTACAGCAGCTATAAAGTGATTACGTTAGACCGTCTGCCAGTAATCGGAACTTTCCGAAGTATTGGGGCAACACAAAGCAATGTTACCCGTATCCTCCTTCTGGAAAGTGCGTTATACGGCTGTTTAGGAGGAGTGCTTGGAATTCCGGTGGGAACGGTTGTATTGAAACTGATTCTGCGGGGAATGGGGCAGTCACTGTCACAGGGGATAGAAATCCCGGTTGTCATTTCGCCTTTCAGCATTTTATTCTCTTTTTCTGTGGCCCTGATTGTATCCCTGCTTTCCGCATGGATTCCAGTACGCAGGGCAAGCCGGCTGCCTGTCAAGGAGGTTGTGCTTGGAACAGTGGAAGAAAAACAGGTTCCCCGTCCAGTAATCGTTGGCATTGGTCTGGTGCTGTTTGCTGCATCGGTCATTCTGCCCAAACTGGCATCGGGAAATATGCTGTATATTGCGGGCGGGTTCTCACTGCTTGGTCTGATTGCCGCAACGATCTTAATTGTTCCGCTTTTGACAAACCTGCTGTCGGCAGGGATGGAACGTTTATACGGTGGGATATTTGGAAACGAAGGAAGGCTTGCGGCTCGGAACATGCGGGACAACAAAAATATTATACAGAATATCACGCTTCTGTTTATTAGTATTTCCGCTGTTATAGCAATTACGGTGGTCGGAAATTTTGTAACAACTTATGTGAGTGATGTATTTAACGGAGCAGAACTGGAAGGTTTTGCAGACGGCTATATGGAACCGGAATTTGTCGAACAGGTCAAAGAAATGGATGGCATGGAAAAGGTCCTTCCGGTGTATGTCTTTGAGAACCAGATGCAGGGAAATGGCCTGACATTTACCCGACTGGAGGCAACTGACAATGTGGAGTGGTACAGTTCTATGCTGGCGCTTCATTATACGAAAAGCGGGATGAAGGAGCAGACAGTTTCTGCTTTCAGCGAGGAACGGGCGGTTCTGTTGAGCGAAAGCTGTATGGAGCAGATGGGTGTATCGGTAGGAGATATGATAACGCTTACGAATGGAACAGGACAGAGCGAATACCGGGTGGCCGGAAGTTTCAAATCAAGAGCTACAGATGTGGAGGCGGTGATTCCCTCCAGGTATGCGGAGATTGATTTTGGAGCGAGCGTGTATGACTTCCTGGCTTATACAGCTGCCGATCCGGATGCGGTTATGGTACAGATTCGTGACTTATTTGGAGAAACCTCAAACTGGAGCCGGACTGTGGAGGAGTTTAACACGGATGCACTGTCCACAGTGGGGGCTTTTCTTCAGCCCATGCACAGCATGACCTATTTCATTCTGCTTCTGGCAACTGTGGGTATTATCAATAACCTGCTGATTAATTATATCCAGAAACGGAGAACCATTGCTATGTATAAATCCGTAGGATTAAGCAATAAGCAGAATAGAAAGATGACACTGATCGAAGGGTTCTCATCGGGACTGATCGGCGCAGCCATTGCCATTTTTGTTTCCTATATGGAAGTACAGACAATCTTCCTTGTAGCAGGCCCCAAAATATCCACAGTACCAGAACTGGACGCAGGCGTATTCCTGAGTGCAGGTGCGATGGGAATTGTGGTTACACTGATTGGTTCGGTTGTTCCGATATTTAAGAGTCGTCAGATGAAACTGGTAGAAGAAATCAAGTTTGAATGAGAGATTGGAGGTTTTACAGATGAAAACAATAACAGGAGCGATTGCTGTGGAAGGGAAACATATCGTAAAGGACTTTCAGATCGGTAATACCACCACAAAGGTGCTGAAAGACATTTCTTTGCAGGTGATGCAGAGGGAATTTGTTTCCATCATGGGACCGTCCGGTTCCGGGAAAAGTACGTTACTGTACATCCTTGGCGGATTGGATGCGCCGACCAGCGGACAGATCATGCTGAACGGTACAGACATTTCCAGATTTGATGATGAGAAGATGAGCAGGATCAGGCGGCAGAAAATAGGATTTGTTTTTCAGTTTTATAATCTTATTCCTAACTTGAATGTAGAGGAGAATATCATGCTTCCCCTGCTTTTGGATGGGAAAAAGATGGGGAGCTACAAAAAACAACTGGATGAAATTTTGGAGCTTGTAGGACTGTCAGAGCGCCGTAAGCATACGCCCCGTGAGTTATCCGGCGGACAGCAGCAGCGTGTGGCGATTGCGCGTGCTCTGATTGGGAAACCAGAAATTTTATTTGCTGATGAGCCAACCGGGAATCTGGACAGTAAGACAGGTGCTGAGATTATGAGTCTGTTGCGGGAAATCAATCAAAGCAGCGGGCAGACCATTATCATGGTAACCCATTCACCAGAAGCGGTCAAAAGTACAAGCCGGGTGATTACTGTGCAGGATGGAGTGATCCAGAAATGCGTTTAAGGAATAAGGATCAAGGTTTGTATATGATTCGCGTGTTATTGGGCAGGGGTATGAGTTTTCAGGAAAAAGGATGCCCTGGAACAGACCGAACATTGGCTGAACCAGGGGACCCTGTCCTATTTCAGCATATTTTGTCGAACGATTTTTAAAATTATATAC
>CAMQZX010000101.1 GCA_947039785.1 uncultured Lachnospiraceae bacterium
CTAACAATAGTTTGTCTACAAGGAGGATAGTTATGAAAATAGTATTGTTAGAATCTCTGGGAATATCCCCGGAAGTCCTGGAATCTTATGCAGCGCCTTTGCGCAGCCAGGGTCATGAATTTGCAGCTTACGAAAGGGACTTGTCTACGGAAACTTTGATTTCCAGAGCAAAAGATGCCGATATTCTTATGATTGCCAATATGCCCCTTTCTGGTGAAGTGATTCGCAATTGTCCCAAATTAAAATACATCGATGTGGCATTTACAGGTGTAGATCACGTAGATTTGGATGCAGCCAGAGAATGCCAGATTGCAGTAAGCAACGCTTCTGGTTATTCCAACGAGTCTGTAGCAGAGCTTTCTCTCTGTATGATGCTGTCCCTGCTGCGCAACGTTTCACAGGTTGACAGACGATGTCGGGAAGGGAAGACGAAAGATGGACTGGTGGGTTCTGAACTGAAGGGCAAAACTGTGGGAATCATCGGTGTGGGTGCCATTGGAACAAGAACTGCACAGCTTTGTCATGCTTTTGGCTGCAAAATACTGGGTTATTGCAGACATCCTGAACAGCATCCGTCTGATATTGTAACTTATGTATCACTGGATGAACTTCTGAGTCAGTCTGACATCGTATCCTTACACTGTCCTCAGACTCCGGAGACCATCGGAATGATCAATGCAGAAAAAATTGCTCTTATGAAGCCCTCTGCCATTTTCATCAATGCAGCCAGAGGTCCCATTGTCGACTCCCAGGCACTTGCCGATGCATTAAATCAGGGAAAAATTGCCGGAGCAGGCATTGATGTTTTTGAGAAAGAGCCTCCGCTGGATACTGATCATCCTTTGCTTCACAGCAAGAACACACTGGTAACACCTCATGTGGCATTTGCATCCAAAGAGTCTATGATACAGCGGGCTGATATTGTTTTTGACAATATTCAGAGTTGGATAAACGGAGAACAAAAGAACATTATTATATAAGTAACAGGAGAACTCTATATGAACATGTGGCATGTCAGCAATGCAGGCGTAATCCTGGAAATCAACAACCTGTTGATTGGAATTGATATGATTACAGAATCCCAAATTGCACCTTATATGTATCAGGATATCCATACCCTGAAATCTATCACAAACAGTGGTATATTGTCTGATCTCAATCTACTGACTGTGACTCATGGCCACAGTGATCATTTTTCCTGTAAAAAAACGGGAGCATTTTTAAGGAAGCATCCCCAGACCATGTTTTGGGGGTCTTATAAAGCTACAGAAGAACTAATAAAGGGTGAACAGATTTCCCCGAAAAGATTTTATACTGAAAATCACAATAAAAATCTCAACTTTCTAAAACGGGAGGGAGTCCTTATTCAAAGGATTCCCTCTATACATATGGGGAATCCCCAATTACATACAGAGCACCACAGCATCCTGATCTCCTTCGAAGACTTTCATATCTTATTCAGCGGAGATGCCAGACCCGGCGCAGGATTCTATAAAAGCATAAAAGAATATACAGACCATATTCATGCGCTCATTGCACCCTTTCCCTGTCTGGGACTAAAATCAGCCCGGAAATGTCTGAGTCAATATTTTTTACCTGATAAAATATTTCTGGTTCATCTTCCCGCTCCCGACTCGGACACAGGCAATTGGATCAGCAGTGCAAAAAAAGTCTGTCAGGATGCCCATGACGACCTGCCAGACCCGATTTTTTGCAACACATTAGGTAAGTGCTATTCTTTAATCTAAGTTTTCCGCTACCAGCATGCAAATATCCTTTTGAATTTCCAGTGGAAAACTGATTTGATTCATAAACAAGTTCAATGTATCCAGGACTGCTTTTCTCTGATAAGGACATCCCTTTAATGCCTGCTCCAAAATATACAGCCTGCTTTCCATACTGTCTGAATCAAGGGAAAGCTCCTGGATCACGCCTTCATTCACCTGAATCTGAAACTCAATGTTTCCCCAGGAAAAACGCCTGGAAAACTCATGGGTAAATGGAATTCTCCGGCCACACCTCCATTGCCAGGAGGCATTTTTCTCTTCCAGCCCGGCAACTTCCTTCCAGTCAATTTCTGCTTCGGAAATAGATGTAGCTTTGCAGCCGTATACCTTCTCAAAGGCCATGATCAGGTGCTCCTTCATGATCCCCACAGTAATCTCCGATGACATGTTTGACAGATTATCAACTCTGGAACGGACAGAGTCCACGCCTTTGGATTTCAGCTTATCTTGGGATACACTTAAAAAACGGCTCATCTGTTCCACATCAACGCAAATCAAAAGAGTGCCATGATGATAGCATTTCCCTTTATTCTCAAAAAAGGCGTTCCCGGAAAACTTTCTGCCCTGAATTGTCAGGTCATTTCTTCCGCTTTTCTCCACAGTAATTCCAAAAGATGCCACAGCCTCCTGTATAACCTGCAGCTGCCTGTCCACGTCATAGTCTTCTTTGTTGACAAGAAACGTAAAATTCAGATTGCCCAGGTCGTGATAGACGGCTCCTCCTCCCGACAGACGCCGTGCCAGATATCCTCCATCTTCTTCCAGCTCATTCACTTTGCATTCTTTCCAACAGTTCTGATTTCTGCCTATGACCACAGTGTGTCTGTTCTGCCATAAGTATAAAATACATTCATTTTGTTTCACCTGATATAAAAGATATTCTTCAATGGCCAGATTATGGTGTGGATTCGTTGTATCTGTAACGTAAGTTCTGATGTTTGTAATCATATGACCGCCTTTCTGATTTTGCCTGATTATTCGAAGGAATAACGAAGAATCGGATGTCTTGCCGCTTTTACTTCGTCCGGCCTTCCCACAGGAGTGCTCACCGGAGCATTGTGAAGTTTCTCAGGCTCCTTTTGCGCCTGATCATAAAGCTTCTCAAAAACTTCAATTGCCCGATCCAGAGTTTCTCTGGATTCCGTCTCTGTAGGCTCCACCATCAGAGCCTCATGAACAATCAATGGAAAATACATGGTTGGTGGATGAATTCCATAGTCCAAAAGTCCCTTGGCAATGTCCATGGCACTGACGCCTGTTTTTTTCTTCAGTTCTTCCAGACTCATAACAAATTCATGCATCCAATTGCCTTCAAAGGCAATATCATAGAGATTCATCAGCTTCTTTGCCATATAATTCGCATTTAAAACTGCATTTTGAGAAGCCTCTGCAATTCCATCACAGCCCAGATTCAAAATATAAGCCAATGCCTTTACTACTACCAGAAAATTCCCATAGAAAGCTTTCACTTTACCCACCGAATGCTTTGGTTTTTCGAAATACAGCTCCTCTTCTCCTGCTACCTGACATCCAGGCAAAAATTCTGCGAGGAAGGCTTTACAACCCACAGGACCGCTGCCTGGTCCTCCGCCTCCATGAGGAGTGGCAAAAGTTTTATGGAGATTCAGGTGAATCACATCAAATCCCATATCTCCGGGACGTACCTGACCCATAATCGCATTTAAGTTGGCGCCGTCATAATAATTCAGCCCTCCTGCCTCATGGACAATATCTGTAATCTCCAGAATATTTTTATCAAAAATTCCCACTGTGTTGGGATTGGTAAGCATCAGACCTGCAGTGTCTTCTCCCACTGCATCCCGCAATGCATCCAGATCCACAATTCCCTCTTTCGTAGAAGGGATATTCACCACCTCGAAACCAGCCATAACAGCACTGGCTGGATTGGTTCCATGGGCAGAATCCGGTACAATAATTTTCTTTCTCCCAACATTCCCACGGCTTAAATGGTAAGCCTTTATCAACAGCAAACCTGTAAATTCACCATGGGCACCCGCTGCCGGCTGAAAGGTCATTCCATCCATTCCCGTTATCTCACAAAGGGCTTCTTCTGCCTTTTTTAACACTTTCAGGCAGCCCTGAGTTGTATGCTGAGACTGCATCGGATGAATTTTGGAAAATCCGGCAAGACCCGCAATGCTTTCATTGATTTTGGGATTGTATTTCATGGTGCAGGAACCAAGAGGATAAAATCCGTCATTGACTCCCCGGCTTCTTTTTGCCAATTGTGTATAATGGCGGCTCAATTCGTTTTCAGACATCTGAGGAAGGTTTAATTCCTTTTCTCTGGAATGACAGCCAAAATCCACAGGAGCAAGTTCATTTTTGGGTAAAATGGACAGTCCTCTTCCTTTGGCGCCTTTTTCAAATATCAGTTCCATGTTTGGCACACCTCCTTCACAATTTCTACCAGATCATCTATTTCTTGTTTTGTGTTTTTCTCCGTGGCACACCAGAGAATTTCCCGATCCCCCAAGGGCAGTCCGCCAAGATAGCCTTTCTCTTCCAGTGCATCCAGAATTTGAGCTGCTGCTACGGGTGTTTCTGTGAGAAATTCATGGAAAAAGCTCTGGGAATATTTCAGGGTTAGGCCAGCCTCCTCCAGACTTTTCTGAAGATAGTGGGCCTTTGACGCACACTGTCTTGCCGCTTCCTGCATTCCGGATTTTCCCATGGCTGCCATATATACGGAAGCAGTCAGTGCACACAGTGCCTGATTCGAACACACATTGCTGCTGGCTTTTTCTCTTCGAATATGCTGCTCTCTTCCCTGTAAAGTTAAGACAAAAGCACGTTCTCCCTCTTTATCCTGGGTCTCTCCTACGATTCTTCCCGGAAGCTTGCGCATCATCTCTTTGGTTGCAGCCATAAAGCCCAGATATGGACCGCCAAATCCAAGTTCCATACCAAGAGGCTGTCCCTCACCTACAGCAATATCGGCGCCGTATTCACCCGGTGTTTTTAAAACAGCCAGAGAAATGGGATTGCAGCCCATAATATAGTTCCCTTTTGCTTCATGTACCAGTCTGCCCATTGTTTCATAGTCCTCTAAAATGCCGTAGTAGTTAGGCTGTTGTACATAAAATCCTGCCACATCTGAGGTAAGCAGCTGCTTTAATGCTTCCAAATCTGTATGTCCATCTTTTTCAGGTACCACCTGAAACTCGGTTCCGTTTCCATAGCAGTATGTTTTCATAACTTCTATCACATCAGGATGACAAGTCCGTGATACCAGAATCTTGTTTTTCTTTCTCTGAAGACACATAGCAGCCGCTTCCGCTGCCGCTGTGGCACCGTCATAGACAGAGGCATTGGATACATCCATTCCTGTAAGCTCACAGATCATAGTCTGGTATTCAAAAATTGACTGTAAAATCCCCTGACTGACTTCTGCCTGATAAGGAGTATATGCCGTCACAAATTCCTCCTTGGATGTGACAGATTTCACGATAGCAGGAATATAATGAGCATATGCCCCTGCGCCCCGGAAAATATGGGAAAACACTTTATTCTCACCAGCCAGTTCCTCCATGATATTCATCACTTCCATCTCAGAAATTCCCTCAGGCAATTTCCATTGCTTATTCAGCTTTACTTTCTCAGGAATTTCAGAAAACAGCTGATCCATACTTTCCAATCCGACTTCTTTTAACATTGCCTGTTGTTCTTCTTTTGTAGAAACCACATAGGAACCCATATCTGCTCCCTCCTCTATTCCTGATTTTCAAGAAACTCTCTATACTGATCAGGAGTCATGCAATCCTCTGTCTCTGTAACCTTTTCCACACGAATCAACCAGGCGCCATAGGGATCCACGTTGATTTTCTCAGGATTTTCGATCAATTCTTCATTGATTTCCTTTACAACTCCAGTCACCGGTGAATAAATATCAGAAACAGCTTTTACAGATTCTACGTCTGCAAAGACTTCACCAACCTCCACTTCATCTCCCACTTCGGGAAGATTTACAAACACAAGATCTCCCAGTGCATCCTGTGCAAAATCAGTAATACCTACCAAAACGCTGTCGCCATCCTGTCTCACCCACTCGTGAGAATTTGTATACCTTAAATCATTGGGACAATTCATCTGTTTTCCTCCATTCTGTGTATTCATACACTTATTATTTTTGGCATTTATAAAATGGCAGATCCACCACCATTGCCTCTACTTTTCTTCCGCGAATCTCCACTTGCAAAGCCGTTCCTGCTTTGGAATATTCCTTTGACACCAATGCCATGGCAACTGCATATTCCAAATATGGACAATACGTACCTGAAGTGGTTTCTCCTATCTTTTGCTCTCCTGCATACACCGGCATATGCTCCCGTGCAATGCCCCGGCCAGTGATCTTAATTCCCACTCTACTCACGTCAGGCTCTCCTTTTTTTACAAGAGCCTCTTTTCCCAGAAAATTTTTCTTACTCATCTTTACAAAACTGCCAAGTCCAGTCTCCAAGGGAGTAATCTCGTCGTTCATCTCATGACCGTAAAGAGGCATTCCTGCTTCCAGCCTTAAGGTATCTCTGGCTCCCAGGCCGCAAGGCACCAATCCTTCTTCATTGCCAGCTTCCAGCAACATCTCCCAGAAAGCTTTGGCATCTTCTGAGCTCATATAGAATTCGTAACCATATTCGCCAGTGTACCCTGTCCTGGAAATAATACAGCGAAATCCCTTTACCACTGCATCAAACCTGCCCGTATAATATTTTTGGGGTATTTTTTCCTTCTCCACCAGCTTCTGCAAAATCTGCTCTGCTTTTGGACCTTGCAGTGCAATCTGAGCTACAGAATCAGAAATATCGGTAAAAACAACATCTCCAAAAGCATGTTTCTGCATCCAGGCAAAGTCCTTATCCTTGTTCGCCGCATTTACCACAAGAAAATAACAGTCATCACGAACTTTATAAACGATCAGATCATCTACCACTCCGCCGTGTTCATTGCACATAGGGCTGTATCTGGCCTGACCATCAGCCATGTTACAATAGTCATTGGTCAGCAGATAATTCAGATTTTCCAGTGCATCTGGCCCTTTGCAGATAATTTCCCCCATATGAGATACATCAAACATTCCACATGCTTTACGCACCGCCTGGTGTTCACCCATCACTCCCTGGTACTGTACAGGAAGCTGATATCCTGCAAAAGAGACGATTTTTCCTTTTGCCGCCACATGGATGTCATACAATGGCGTCTTTTTATCCATTTTTACTACCTTCCTCTCCCCATTTTTTTATTTATTTTACCATACCGGCCTTTTTGGCGATTCGTACCAAAGCTACAATTTTTTTCAGAAATGCACAATGCGCCTACCCTTCCATAGCAATTTTTAAAAACTCCTCCATGGCTCTTGTCACATACCGGCTCTGCTTATGATAAAAATACACTTCACGGGAAGCATCCTTCTCATTCAGCTTATAATATACCAGAGAATCATCAAATGCTGCCTCCTGAATCAGCCTGTCACTAACGAAGGTGATTCCCATGCCCTGAATTGCCATATGATAAGCAGTAACCTGCTGCTCCAGCTTTAATACAATTTTGGGAGTAAACCCTGCATCCTGACAGATTTTGTCTGCACGTCTGCGCGTATCATTTCCAAATCTCAAAAAGATAAACGGTTCCTCCCTAAAATCCTCTGCATGAACCACAGGCACACTATCACATAGGTGTTTCCCGATTTTGATATCTTCTGCACTCATTTGACATTCTTTTGCTTTGTGATTGGCAGCAATTTTTTTGGGTACAGCTAAAAGCAGCTGTTCCTTATAATAAGGATAGCCGGTATAAATTTTACTGCTGAATACTGAATTATCCAAAACCATATCCAAAGTACCTGACAGAAGCTTTTTTTCCAGATGAGTAGAATTAGTCTCCACCAGAATAACTTTTACCAAAGGATAGCGTTCTGTAAATTTTGTAATCACAGATGGGAGGATAAAAGACGCAAAATAATTACTGGCCCCAATGGACAACTGACCCGTTTTCAGTTCATTCATATCTTTGATATAACTGTAAAATTCATTTTTGATATCCAGCATTTTTTCCACGCATTTAATATACTCTTTTCCGCACTCTGTCAACTGAAGAGGCGTAGCTCCTCTGTCAAAAACAGGAACACCTATACGCTCCTCCACCTTTTTTACAGAGGCACTGAGCGAAGGCTGGGAAATATAAAGATTTCGGGCTGCTTTTGAAAAGCTCCGTTCCTTATACACTTCATAAATATATTCCATACTGCTAAACATGGCTTCTCCTCCCTTACATAGCCTGCGACTGGCGTTGATTTTCTGTATATAAAAAAAATCAATAACCTTTATACAAACATAAATATTAGACTATAGTATAAATTGCCGTTATAATGAAATCAAGTCAAAAGTGTACACAAAGGCCACAAAAATAAGTATTTTTTTGTTTATTTTGCATAAACTTGTCATTACTCTGAATGATAGAAAGGAGCCCTACATATGAAAACATACAATCCTTATAACAATGTACTCCGAGTCGTTGAACAGGCCGCGTCTATCCTGGGATATGTACCCAGTGATTACGAAGCGATCAAATATCCGGAAAGAGAATTAAAAGTCTCCATTCCTGTGGAGATGGACGACGGTACAGTCCGTGTCTTTGAAGGCTTTCGAGTACAGCATTCCACTTCCAGAGGCCCGGCAAAAGGAGGAATCCGCTTTCACCATGATGTAAATATCGAAGAAGTCAAAGCGTTGGCTGCCTGGATGACTTTTAAGTGTGCTGTGGTAAATATCCCTTTTGGAGGAGGCAAAGGTGGTGTCATCTGTGACCCATCTCAATTATCTGAAAAAGAATTACGTTCCATAACACGACGATTCACTGCAGCCATTTTCCCACTCATTGGACCGGAGCAGGATATCCCTGCCCCTGATGTGGGAACCAATGCCGCTGTTATGGGCTGGATGATGGACACCTTCTCCATGATGAACGGCCACAGTGTTACAGGTGTGGTCACAGGAAAGCCTATTGAACTGGGAGGTGCTCTGGGGCGAAGCGAAGCCACCGGACGGGGTGTCATGTTCACAGCTAAAAATATCCTTCACAAAATGAATATCTGTGAAAAAGGAACTGCCGCTGTCGTTCAGGGTATGGGAAATGTGGGAAGTGTCAGCGCCAAGCTGCTTCACCAATGCGGTATGAAAATCATTGCTGTCAGTGACGTATCCGGCGGAATTTATCATAAGGATGGATTGGATATTCCGGATATTCTGGACTATCTGGCTAAGGACAGAAAAAATCTTCTGAAAGACTACAAAGCAAATGGAATCCAATATATTACCAATCAGGAACTATTGGAGCTGGATACTACACTGCTGGTTCCTGCTGCTCTGGAAAATCAAATCAATGAGGAAAATGCTGCTAACATCAAAGCTAAAGTAATTGTGGAGGCTGCCAACGGCCCTGTCACCATAGAAGCTGATGAAATCCTGCGTCAAAAAGGAATCGTAGTTGTCCCGGATATCCTGGCCAACGCAGGCGGCGTAGTGGTTTCCTATTTCGAGTGGGTACAGAATATCCAGTCTGTCAGCTGGACAGAGGACTACATCAATCAGCAGCTAAAGGATATTATGGACAACGCTTTTCAGAGTGTCTGGAACATCTCAGAAGAAAAGCAGCTTCCTCTGAGAACGGGTGCCTACCTGATCGCGGTAAAACGAGTAGTTGAATCCAAAAAAGCACGCGGAATCTGGCCCTGAAACTGCCTGGAAACATTGACAATCCGTCTCCTTTCCACTACAATAAAAACGGTATTTTTAAGTATCAAAGTGAATCGGAAGCATTCATTTGATTACATAAGCGTTATCACCTTGCCAGTACACAAAACAGGCAGGGGATTACAATAGAAAGGATACGGAAAATCATATGACAACTACAATTGGCTTTATTGGCCTGGGACTGATCGGTGGTTCCCTTGCCAAGGCTGTACGGAAGGCACATCCTGATTACCAGCTTATGGCATACAACCGAACCACCGAGACATCACTTCAGGCAAAGCAAGATGGAATCATCGATGTCATTTGCGATGAACAGGATATGCGTTTTGCAGATTGTGATTTTATCTTCCTGTGCACTCCAGTGGAACAGAATATGAAATACCTGCAATTTCTCAAAGACGTCATCAACTCCCAATGTATTTTAAGTGACGTGGGAAGCGTCAAAGGCACCATTCACAAGCAAGTCACTGCCATGGGCTTATCTGCTTCTTTCATCGGCGGACATCCCATGGCGGGGTCTGAAAAGACAGGATATGCCAGCTCCAAGGCACATCTTATGGAAAATGCCTATTATATTTTAACTCCGGGAGAAGAGGTTTCTCTGGATAAAATCTCCAAATACGTAGATCTGGTTGCCTCCATCAACGCCATCCCTCTGGTACTGACCCATGAGGAGCACGATTATATCACTGCAGGTATCAGCCATCTGCCCCATATCATTGCAGCTTCTCTGGTAAATCTGGTACAGAAGCTGGACAACCCGGAAGAACATATGAAAATGATTGCCGCCGGCGGTTTCAAGGACATCACAAGAATCGCCTCTTCCTCACCGGATATGTGGCAGCAGATTTGTCTGGAGAACCCGGAAAACATCTCCAAAGTACTGGATGACTACATTCGGCTTCTGATACAGGCCCGTTATAATGTGGAGCATCATGAGGCTGATGCCCTGTACAAAATGTTCCAATCCTCCAGAGATTATCGGGATTCCTTTGATATTCTTCCAAAAGGTCCATTGAAGAAGACTTATGAATTATACTGCGATATCGAGGACGAAGCCGGTGGAATTGCTGCCATCGCCACTATTTTGGCTATGGATGGCATCAGCATCAAGAATATCGGCATCATACATAACCGGGAGTTTGAGCAGGGTGCCCTGAGAATTGAATTTTATGAAGAAGAAGCGCTCACAAGAGGTATCTTCCTGCTTCAGAAGAGAAATTACATCATACATGTACGCTAAAAAACACACTCCAGTACACTGCTTAATCTGTTCACCAATGGGAAAGGAATGACATCATGATCTTAGAAATAACAAAAGCCAATTCTCTCAAAGGAGAGGTACGCATCCCGGGAGATAAATCCATCTCCCATCGTGGAATCATGCTGGGTGCCCTGGCAAATGGAACCACAAGAATCACCAATTTCCTCCAGGGAGCCGACTGTCTCTCCACCATAGACTGTTTTCGGAAAATGGGAATCTCAATTGAAAATAAAACCAACGAAATCCTGGTTCACGGCAAAGGACTTCATGGTCTTTGCAAGCCCAAATCCATACTGGATGTGGGAAACAGCGGAACCACAACGCGACTGATTTCCGGAATTCTTGCCGGACAGGACTTTACAAGTGAGCTGACCGGAGATGCTTCCATACAATCCCGTCCCATGGGACGCATCATAAAACCTCTGACCCAGATGGGAGCCAATATCTCCAGCTTAAAGGGCAATGACTGTGCACCGCTGTATATTGAAGGAGGACATCTCTCTCCCATTCACTATCAATCTCCAGTAGCATCTGCCCAGGTCAAATCCTGTGTATTGTTTGCCGGAATGTATACTCAGGGCTGCGAACGCACCCAAGTGACCGAGCCAACACTCTCCCGCAATCATTCTGAGCTGATGCTTGCCCACTTTGGTGCCTCCATAAAGTCTCAGGGAACCACCGTGTCCATTGCCCCGGAACCCACTCTGGAAGCAAGAGAAATCGAAGTACCTGGAGATATCTCTTCCGCGGCATACTTTATCGCCGCCGGACTGCTGGTACCAAACTCCGAAATCTTAGTAAAAAATGTAGGAATCAACCCTACCAGAGACGGCCTGATCCGCGTATGCCGCGCCATGGGTGCCGATATGACTCTTTTAAACCAACGAAAAGACAGTGGAGAACCAGTGGCTGACATTCTTGTTCGCACCAGTCATCTGAAAGGAACAATCGTAGAAGGGGAAATCATTCCCACTCTTATTGACGAATTACCCATGATCGCTGTCATGGCTGCCTGCGCAGAAGGGGAAACCATCATCCGGGATGCAGCAGAACTAAAAGTAAAAGAGTCCAACCGTATCGATGTAATGGTAGAAAATTTAAGTGCCATGGGTGTGGATATCACTGGAACAGAGGACGGCATGGTCATCCAAGGCGGCAAGCCGTTAAAAGGCGCCTTAATTCAAAGTCATCTGGATCATCGAATTGCCATGTCCTTTGCCATCGCCGCACTGGTTGCCCAAGGCAGCACTCAAATTGAGGGGGGTGACTGTGTAAAAATCTCCTACCCTGAATTCTACAACGATCTGAATGCTCTGAGAAATTAATACTGTCTGTAAAAACTGATTTTATATAACAAACTGCCCCCAATCCGTAAAACAAAACGTCGAACGGATTGAGGGCAGTTTCTGTTCCTCTGTATCATCAAGTCTTTTCTACAGGCTTTTGTAAACTTAAATCTGCTTTCCATCTAAAGCTGCATACACCAGTTCATCTCCCTCATAGGAAAGCTTCAGAGAGAAAAATGGTGCATCTTCTTCCAATAATCTCAGGAAAATCTTATCTCCTTCCCACAGATTCAATTTCTCCATGTCCTTTTTCCTCACCCATTCCAGAGTGCCTTCGTTACAAGGAGTAATCTCCCCCTCAAATCCATCGGCGGTGTAGAGAAACATGTATTCTGTCACCCAACGATCAGACACAAACGTGACAATTCCTCTCAGACGATAGGAAGTCAAGGTAAGTCCTGTCTCTTCCTTTACTTCCCGAAGCAAACATTCCTCCGGGCTTTCCTTATCTTCGAACTTTCCTCCCACTCCAATCCATTTATCCCTATTAATATCGTGTTGTTTTGAGATTCGATGCAGCAAAAGATAGCTGTCATCCTTCTCAATATAACATAATGTTGTTGGCTGCATAACTGCTGACTCCTTTTTATAAGCAAATTATTCAAACTCCAGGATTCCGCTCTCCGTATAGACTTCATCTCTTTTCAATATGCACCAGAGGATTTTCCAAAGCTGCATCCTGAAATACTTCCCACAGCTTCTCCAGATAACATAGTATGTTTCCGCTGTCCGCCTGGTTTTTCTCCAGCACAAGAAGCACTTCCTGGGATAAATCTGTCAGACAATCGTACAGAGCGGAAAGGTTTTCTCCATAATAGTCCGGAAAATTCAGCTGCTCCTTCAGATAACCGTGGATTTCCCGGGGCGCTGAAAACTGACTACTCTTTATAACAACTTTTCTCACTTCATCCTCCAATCCAATACCATGTGGTCAATCGTCGTAGCCACCGCTGCGACTCATTCTCTAATACAACTGTTCAAAAGTCTCATAGTGATTCCCGGTATAATACACCAGACCATCATTGGAAAACACAATCCTTTCTGCTCCCCGATACCCCCCCTGGTAGTTGATATCGCATTCCTTCCAAACCCGCCCATCGGCATCCGGCAATTGTCCTTCGTAATTCTTAAAAACACTTCCGCCGATGCTCATACCAGGGAGCACTTCGTCCAGATTCCCATCGCTGCTGTCCCATCCAGCCTCTCTGGCCTTTGTTTTTGAAATAAAATTATCTGGCAGATGTCCAAACTCATGGATATACAAGGCTACCGCTTCTTTACTGGTATAATATCCATCTTCTTCCACCAAAATTTCTTCACTCTCTCCGTCTTGCTCCCTGGCAAAATCCTGGCCGTCCGACGAAGAATCACCCCTGTCTCTTATACACATCTGACGCTGCCGACGAAGCTAGAAGTGTAGA
>CAMQZX010000102.1 GCA_947039785.1 uncultured Lachnospiraceae bacterium
ATTGACTATTGCAATCATAACACATTTACTGATATAATAGAAATACATAATAAGAATATTTATTATAACTACAAGTTATGACAAAAAGGAATAAACGATATTTTGACCCTGATATCAAATTATGGAGGTTTTACAATACTATGGAGCAGAATCTATCATCCTACCGGGCATTTTATGCTGTTGCAAACACGGGAAACATCTCCCACGCCGCCAACGAGCTTTATATCAGTCAACCCGCCATCAGCAAATCCATCCGCCGGCTGGAGGAAAGACTTGGCGTTTCTCTTTTCTACCGCACCAGCAAAGGCGTTTCTCTCACACAGGAAGGAGAGATACTCTACACCCACGTACAAAAAGCTTTTGAGGAGTTATCCCAGGGTGAAGAACAGCTTCGCATGTTCCAGGAATTCGGCATGGGTCAGGTACGAATCGGAGCCAGCGCCACACTGTGCAAATATGTCCTGCTTTCCCATCTGAACCATTATCTCTCCCGACACCCTCATATCCAGGTAACCATCGAATGCCAATCCTCCCAGAAAACTCTGGAAATGTTGGAGCAAAAGCAAATTGATCTGGGACTGGTAGGTATCAGCCGGCCCTTGAAGAATTATCGTTTTCGGTCTATGGGACAGATTCACGATATTTTTGTTGCCAAGCCCTCCTATCTGGAAAATCTTCAGGAGAGAGAATTGGGGAGCAACGATGCCCTGCTCTCCAACGCAACTCTGATGCTTTTGGATAAAAACAACATGACGCGCCGCTTCATTGACACCTATTTCTCGGAACACAAACTAACCCCCGGACATACACTGGAAGTCACTACTATGGATTTGCTGATTGAATTCGCCAAAGTAGGGCTGGGAATCGCCTGTGTCATACGGGAATTCGTTCAGGATGAGTTACAAACAGGTGCACTGGTAGAAATTCCTCTGGAAATTGATATTCCGCCCAGAGAAATCGGCTACGCTTACTCAAAAAGTCAGATCAGCAGTGCTGTTCAGGATTTTCTGTAAGCGAATATAAAAGCTTCTGAAAAATTCTGGCCGCTGCAAAAGGACGAAGGCAGTACTCCCTACCTTCGTCCTTTCCTCATCCTATCCAGAGACCATTAATACATAGGATTCTCTCTGTAATACTTATTCAATTCATTTTGCATTACCGCATACGCTACAACAGACAGGCCGACAATATCCAGAATAATATACAAAAGCCCTGAATTATCTGTATAACGGCCATATCTGGAATTTAAGCGATCAATGCGCTGTCCCATCTGATAGCACCAGTATATGCCATAAATACCACAGGTCAGCAGTGTAAATAAAAATACCAGTCCACCGCCGGTCCCTTCTTCCTGAAGCGCCTGAAGCACCTCATCATTTAATACGATCATCCAGTAAATACCGTAAATTCCACAAGTTACAATGGTCAGTATAATACATACTGCAATATTTCTCTCCTGATTCACCATATGCACCTCACTATATATCTAATACATCCCAGTATACCTACTGCACCATCCGCAGTCTTCCAGATGTTTATCTTTCTCATAAAATAAAGAAGCCTGTCTGGAGTTTCCTCGCAGACAGGCAGTCTGTTCTCCTGATAACTTTAGCAGAATTAGTTGTTGATCAGCTTATCTTCACCATTCCAGCTATACAGCTTACGGATTTCCTCACCAACAATCTCTGATGGATGCTCAGCAGCTAATTTTCTCATAGCTTTGAAGTGAACCTGGCTTCCCGCAGAAGACATATCCAGTAAGAAATCTTTTGCAAAAGTACCATCCTGAATGTCAGAAAGAATCTGCTTCATAGCTTTCTTAGTATCCTCTGTGATAACCTTTGGTCCTGTGATATAATCGCCGTACTCAGCAGTATTGGAGATAGAATATCTCATTCCTGCAAAACCAGACTGATAAATCAGATCAACGATCAGTTTCATCTCATGGATACACTCAAAGTAAGCGTTTCTTGGGTCATAGCCAGCCTCTACCAGAGTCTCAAAACCAGCCTGCATCAGTGCGCAAACACCACCGCAAAGAACGGCCTGCTCGCCAAAGAGGTCTGTCTCTGTCTCTGTACGGAAAGTAGTCTCCAATACACCAGCTCTTGCTCCACCGATTGCCAGAGCATATGCCAGAGCTTTGTCAAGTGCTTTTCCGGAAGCATCCTGCTCAACAGCTACAAGACAAGGAACACCTTTGCCAGCCTGATACTCGCTTCTTACTGTGTGTCCAGGTCCCTTAGGTGCGATCATGGTAACGTCAACGTTCTTCGGAGGTACAATACATCCGTAGTGAATGTTGAAACCGTGAGCGAACATCAGCATATTGCCCTCTTCCAGATTTGGCTCAATAGACTCTTTGTACATAGCTGCCTGCTTCTCATCGTTGATCAGAATCATGATGATATCAGCTTTTTTAGCTGCTTCAGCTGCTGTATATACTTCAAATCCCTGTTCCTCTGCGCGTTTCCAGGATCTGCTTCCCTCATAAAGTCCAATAATCACGTGGCATCCGGATTCCTTTGCATTTAATGCATGTGCGTGACCCTGGCTGCCGTAACCGATAATTGCTATAGTTTTACCCTCTAACAGAGAAAGGTTACAGTCTTCCTGATAATAAATTTTAGCTGCCATTTTTATATTTCCTCCTAGTAAAATAATATATCGTTAAGGGTTATTTGCCCCTAGCTACTAACGCAAAAAGCGCACATCATCTGCGCCTCTGGAAAGACCGGTGATACCAGTTCTTGCCAGTTCTAAAATCTCATAGCCATCCAGCAGACTGATAAATGCCTCCAGTTTACTCTTGGCTCCTGTCAGCTCAATAATCAAAGACTCCGGACCAATATCTACAATTTTGGCACGGAATACGTCTGCGATGGAAATAACATTCTGTCTCTCACTGACGCTTGTCTTCACTTTGACCATGATCAATTCACGATTGACACTGTTGTCCGGCTGAAGGACCTTAATATCCCTTACATCCACCAGCTTTTCCAGCTGCTTGGTAATCTGTTCAAGAATCAGCTCATCTCCGCTGCACACTACAGTCATTCTGGAAAACTTGGGATCTGCTGTGACACCAACAGTCAGACTGTCAATGTTATATCCTCTTCTACTAAATAATCCAGCTACACGGCTCAAAACACCTGCCGTGTTATCTACAAGTATTGATAAAACTCTTTGTTCCATTCTGTACTCTCCCTTATTGATATCCATATATCTCGTTTATTCTACCAATTTCTCTATCCTTTGTCAATGTGTCTTACTAAAATCTTCTGCAAAAAGCACCAATTGGTAATACCAATTCTATACCAGATACCTGTCTTTCAGCTGATTCAGCTTTCTGGCAGACAGATACATTTCCTGCCGTAAATACCGTTCCATAGAACCATATTCCATCTGAATGGTATCCATAGCGCTTTGGAGATAACATTCCTTTGCGCTGAGCATAGTCCTCATTCTGTTCAAAACAGCCTCAAGGCAGCCTTTTGCTTCCATATACCGCATCGTATATTCCAGTTCTTTATAGAGACAGGTATTTGTCCTCATATAGTCATCCAAAATAGCCCCTCTGGGGACTCCAAGAGCAGCCAAAAGCAGCATAGATGCCACTCCGGCCCGATCTTTTCCCGCACTGCAATGCCACAAAATTGCCCTGTCTTTTTCCTGATTGATCAGATAATGGAAAAATTCTGCATACTGACTTTTGCACCGGGAGTTCAAAACCAGCTGTTGATACATGGTCATCATATAGTTTTCCGGATCACCGTTCATATTTATGATCATCTCTTCCAGTCCAGACTCTCTGCTGATTCCGAGAGTCTCCTCCTCCAAAATCGGATGATTAATATAAGTAACCTTATCCATCACAGTATCCGGCTTCTGTCTTCTCTCCGCTTCAGTCCGAAAATCAAGTACTGTACTCAGATGACACTCTTCTTCCAAAAAACGCACATCACTTTCCGAAAGATGGTACAAATCACCACTTCTCAGCAGCTGACGGGGCAAAATATGTCTGCCGTCCTCCGCCTTGATGCCGCCCAAATCTCTGGTATTAAATACACTGTTCAGCGGCAGAGCGCCTCCTCTTGGAAATCCTATGATCATATTGGGGCTGCTTTCCTTTAAATACAAAAGGCAGGCTTTTGCCTCTTCCTCTGTCATTTCAAACTGGTAACGCTTTCGGCCCTTAGTCAGAATAATCACAAAATTCATGGTAAATGTGGCAGTACCGCAGCACATTCTTCCATTGGCATCTTCCTTTCGCCGATAAGCCCATTTAATTTCCTCACATGGTATCTGATATGATTTCATCATTCTGGAAAATCTCAGTTCTTTATTTTCCACTCGTATTTTTCCAAAACGCATACATTCCCCCCGTCCTGATCATCTGTCACTGTCTGATGCATACATAGATTGATCGATTACCTCTGTCATGCCATTGTAACACATTTTTTCCGGAAAAAACATATTTTCTTTAGAATTCCTTACCAGTAAGAATTTCGCAATAATCTTTATAGTTTTCCTCCAAAAGCTTCGGTGTATTGAGTCCATAGGGACATTTCTCCATACATTTTCCGCAATGAAGACAATCTTCAATTTTCTTCATCTTAGCCTGTACTTCCGGCGTGAGCTGCGGCGCTGACGGAGAACGGCGAATCAACAGCGACATACGGGCACAGTTATTAATCTCAATGTCCGCCGGACATGGCATACAATATCCGCATCCTCTGCAGAAGTTTCCGGACAGTTGTTCTCTGTCATGATCAATCAGGGCTTTCATCTCATCTGTCATAACAGGCGGATTCTTCACATAAGTCAGAAACTCGTCCAGTTCCTTTTCCCTTTGAATGCCCCAAATAGGTAGTACATTGTCAAATTGATCCAAATATGCGTATGCAGCGGCAGAATTTGTGATCATTCCGCCGGATAACGCTTTCATGGCAATAAATCCCATATCCGCTTTTCTGCATTTTTCTACCAGCTCCACATCCTTCTCAGTTGCCAGATAGCAGAAAGGAAATTGCAGTGTATCATACAAACCGGAATGAATGGCTTCCTTGGCAATGTGCAGACGATGGTTGGTGATACCGATAAAGCGAATCTTCCCCTGTTCCTTTGCCCTTACCATGGCATCATACAGACCATTTTCTTCTCCCGGTTTTGGACAAAAATCCGGATTGTGGAATTGGTAAAGATCCACGTAATCCGTTTTTAACATCTTTAAACTGGTATGTAAATCCTCCCAAAACTGCTCTGCATTTTGAGCTGGAGTCTTCGTCGCAAGATAAAGCTCGCTTCTTCTCCCTTCAAATGCATACCCAATCTTTTCCTCACTGTCACTGTAGCTTCTTGCTGTATCAAAAAACGTAATGCCGTTATCCAATGCTTTACAAAGCAAATACGCTGCCTCATCTTTAGATATACGCTGTATCGGCAGCGCTCCAAAACCATTTTTATCAACTGCAATTCCTGTTTTTCCCAATGTAACCTGCGGCATAATGTTCACCTCTTTCTCACTCTGTTAGCCCTTGGTAAGTTAAGATAAAAAGCTGTGGAATTGCCCATTTCATTGTCCATACATTCTGGCAACAACTGCAATCCCACAGCATTTGTATTTATCTACTCAGCAAATTTTATATTTTTATAAGCTTTGATCACTTCTCCTGTCCGGTCAAAGCCCAGCTTGCTGCTGTCCAGACAAAGATCGTAGTTACGTGCATCTTCCCATTCTCTTCCGGTGTAGTATTTATAAAATGCACCGCGATACTTATCGGTCTTTGCCACAAACTTCTCCAGCTCTCTTCCCTTAAAAGCCACACGTTCAGCAGCTCTTTCCAGACAGTACTCCTTCGGCGCATGAACAAACACACTGATTACGTTGTCGTAATCTTTCAGGACAAAATCGGCACATCTTCCAATGATCACACAAGATTCCTTCTCCGCCAGATCCTTAATAATCTTCGCCTGATAGTAAAACAGATTCTCCGGAGATACAAATCCCTTCTGATTTGGTGCAATCAATTGCCCGCTGTAAATATTTTTAGAAATTCCGCTTAAAATTCCATTGCTGATTTTCTCATCATTAGCATTAAACAGTTCTTCCTTGATACCACTTTCATCAGAAGCCATACGCAGAATTTCACGGCTGTAACAGTTTATTCCCAATTCCTTTGCCAGATTTTCTCCGATGGTCTTTCCGCCACTTCCAAACTGTCTGGCTATGGTGATTACATAGTTTTTCATGAGAACCCCTCCTAATCGCCTAAAATATTATTCACCCAAATATGCTTTCTTAATGGAATCGTCATTCATCAACTGCTTGGCATCACCTTCCAGTACAATATTTCCAGTTTCCAGAACATATGCTCTGTCTGCAATGGACAATGCTTTCTTGGCATTCTGCTCCACCAGAAGAACGGTGGTTCCCCCGGCGCTGACTTCCTGGATAATATCAAAAATCTCATTTACAAAAATGGGGGACAGACCCATGGATGGCTCATCCATCAAAATAATCTTGGGATGTGACATCAGAGCACGGCCCATGGCAAGCATCTGCTGCTCGCCGCCACTCAAGGTACCGGCAAGCTGATTTTTACGTTCCTCCAGCCGTGGGAAGCGGGAATATACCATAGCCAGCGTCTCTTCAATCTCAGCCTTGTCTTTTCTTGTATAAGCTCCCATTTTCAGATTTTCATATACGGAAAGCTGTGCAAACACTCTTCGCCCTTCAGGTACGTGTGCCATTCCCATGGACACAATCTTATGAGCAGGAGTCTTGGTGATATCGTTTCCTTCAAATTCTATTTTACCATGCTTTGCCTGTATCAGTCCAGTCACTGTGTGCAGAATTGTTGTTTTTCCTGCACCATTGGCACCGATCAGAGCAATAACCTCTCCCTGATTTACCTCAAAGGAGATTCCCTTGATTGCCTGAATGACACCATAGTATACTTCCATATCGGTAACTTTTAACATCGACATTTCAATCCCCCTCCTATTCGCCTAAGTATGCCGTGATAACCTGAGGATCATTCAGGACTGTACTGGTATCACCCTGAGTCAATACCTGGCCAAAGTTTAACACCGTCAATTTCTCACAAATGCCGCTTACCAGCTTCATATCATGCTCAATCAACAGAATTGTCATGTGGAACTGATCGCGAACAAAACGGATGGTATCCATCAGCTCTTTTGTCTCATTGGGATTCATTCCGGCAGCAGGCTCATCCAGCAGCAAAAGTTTTGGTTCCGTTGCCAATGCTCTGGCAATCTCCAGCTTTCTCTGCTTGCCGTAGGGCAGGTTAGAAGCCAGATAGTCGCACTCTTTATCCAGATCAAACACCTTCAATAGCTTCATAGCTGTCTCATTCATCTCTTTTTCCACTTTATAATAACGCGGAAGACGCATAATTCCCTCAATGGCACTGTAGTGATGTCCATTGTGAAGTCCCACTTTTACGTTATCAAGCACAGACAACTCCTTAAACAGACGAATGTTCTGGAATGTTCTGGCGATTCCTGCTTTATTGATATCAATGGTCTTTTTACCGGTGATATCATGTCCATCCAGAAAAATGGATCCTGTATCTGGCTTGTATACTCCTGTCAACAGATTAAATACAGTTGTTTTACCTGCACCATTTGGTCCGATCAGACCATATAACTGTCCCTGCTCAATGGTAACATGAAATCCATCTACTGCACGGAGACCACCGAAAGAGATTCCTAAATTCTTTACTTCCAATAATGCCATTTTAGTTTACCTCCTTCGCAGATTTTTTCTTGTTCAATAAATTCTTTGGAGTATATCTACTCATAATTGCCTGAGCTTTTGGGCTCCAGTTCACGATCATCATTACGATCAATACAATCGCATAAATCAGCATACGATAGTCATTCAAGCCTCTCAAAAGTTCTGGAAGCAGTGTCAGAATAACTGCCGCAATAATGGAACCGCGAATGTTTCCAATACCACCGAGTACCACAAATACCAGAATAGTAATGGACATATTATAACCGAAATTCTTAGGCAAAGCAGTCAGCGTTGCAAGATTATGCGCATACAGCACGCCTGCCATACCTGCCAGTCCGGCAGAAATGGAAAACGCCATCAATTTATACCTTGTAATGTTGATACCAACCGACTCTGCTGCAATACGATTGTCACGAATGGCCATAATGGCACGTCCATCTCTGGAATTGATCAGATTCAACACTACAATCAGAGTAAACAAAATCAAAATCACACCAATTGTGAAGGTAGCATCCTTAGGAGTTCCGGAAATCCCCTGTGGTCCTTTCACGATAACTTCTCCGCCTTCGGCCAGATTCAAAGACATGGTATCTTTCAACGAAAAATGGAATCCAGCTGCATCTCTTCCCACAAACAGTACGTTCACAATGTTTTTAATAATCTCACCAAAAGCCAGGGTCACAATGGCAAGGTAGTCACCGCGAAGTCGAAGTACCGGAATACCAATGAGGATTCCAAAAACAGCTGCAACTGCAGCCCCCAATACCAGCGCCAGGAAAAAACGCAGACCGTCCGGCATGGTTCCATCCATACATTTGGAGAAAAAGGACCCCACAAAAGCGCCGATACACATAAATCCTGCATGTCCCAGACTCAGCTCACCCAAAATACCCACGGTAAGATTCAAAGACACTGCCAAAATCACATAAATACACAACGGAACCAGCAGCCCCTTAAACAAACTGGACAGACTTCCTGTTGCAGTTAAGATCTGAACAATGGCATAGATAACAATTACCATACCATATGTAATAAAATTACTTTTTGTCGTTTTACTCATAGTTTTCTTCATCTCAATCACCTACACCTTCTCATTGATCTTCTTGCCCATGATACCGGTTGGCTTCACAAGCAGCACGATAATCAATACGCTGAACACGATTGCATCCGATAGCTGAGAAGAGATATACGCTTTGGATAATATCTCAATAATTCCCAGAAGAATTCCCCCAATCATAGCACCCGGAATGGAACCAATACCGCCAAATACCGCAGCTACGAAAGCCTTAATGCCAGGCATGGAACCAGTATAGGGATTCAGAGTAGGATAAGATGAACATAACAGCACACCAGCTATAGCAGCCAGAGCAGAACCAATGGCAAAGGTAAGCGCTATGGTTCCATTCACATTAATACCCATAAGCTGTGCCGCCCCTTTGTCTTCTGAAACAGCCAGCATAGCCTGACCAGCCTTTGTTTTTTTGATAAATGTGGTCAGACAGATCATGATCACAATACCGGATATAATTGTGACGATCGTCTCCCCAGTGATCGTCAGCGCGCCATTAGCCAATGTCAGAGCCGGTACAGGGATTACAGATGTAAAGGATTTTGGATTGGCACCGAATAACAGCAATGCAACATTCTGAAGCAGATAGCTGACACCGATGGCCGTAATCAAAACAGCAAGTGACGGAGCCTCACGGAGAGGCTTATAGGCAATACGTTCAATGGTCACACCCAGTACTGTGCAGACAACCACAGAAAGCAAGACTGCCAAAAGCGGTGACATACCCATGGAACTGGAGGCAAGGAATACCACATATCCTCCGATCATGATAACGTCACCATGAGCAAAATTCAGCATTTTAGCAATACCATAAACCATTGTATATCCAAGGGCAATAATTGCATATACACTTCCAAGACTTATGCCATTGATTAAATATGATATGAAACTCATAATGCACCTCTTTCATCTTTTCTTTTTCTTGTATCTTTTCATTGGAAAGCCGGAAAATATTCAAAACATCCGTACGAAAATCTTTCATACTTTAAAAGGTCCACCGGATCTTTTTACGCATGCCTGGCAACTTAGATAAAATCCGCCGGATCTTGTCATGCATGCTTAATATATAGAAACAAGGGCTACCTTCACAGGTAACCCTTATCTGTATCCCTAAGTTAACCTTAGTATATTACATTGCTGTGTAAGCACCATCTGCAATAACAACAGCTTTTGGTGATTTGTTTGGTTCCCCGTCAGCACTCCAGGAAATTCCGTCCTCTCCGCCGGTAAGACCCTGGATTGTAATCTCTGTCATACCTGCCTTGGCAGCTTCACAGATATCGGAAGCTTCCATATCCGGTGTAATATCCTGATCTTCAAAGGCTGCTTTGATTGCGTACATTCCATCGTAAGCATCGGCAGCGAACTGGTTTGGAATGTCACCATAGTTCTCTTTGTATGTACTTACGAAGTTCTGTGTAGCCTCATCCTCTGCATCGGCTGCAAATGGGGTAAGAAGCATAACACCTTCTGCCAGAGCTGTATCAAAGTTCTCAACTGTCAGGATACCATCCAGTCCGTCACATCCGAAGAACTTGGTATCATATCCCATCTTGTCAGCCTGTCCCAGAATCAAAGCTGCCTCTGTGTAGTAAATTGGTAAGAATACCAGATCTGCACCGGCATCTTTTGCTTTCTGAAGCTGTGTTGAAAAGTCTTTGTTGTTGTCAGCAGTAAATGCTTCAGCAGATACTACTTCAAATGGCTGATTTCCAGCTTCCTCAGCGAATTTCTCATAAATTCCCGAAGAATATACATCAGAACTGTCATAGATAACAGCTACTTTCTCAGCCAGTCCGTTCTCACCGATGTACTGAGCAGAAGCCATTCCCTGGTTCGGGTCTGAGAAACATACACGGAATGCATTTTCCGGAGCAACACAATCAACCGCAGAACCTGAAGGTGTCAGTAAGAACATATTGTCGTTTGCAGCTTCTGTGGAAACAGCTATACAAGGTGTGGATGTTACAGTTCCCAGAAGAGCCTGCATCCCCCAGTCCTTCAGAGTGTTATAAGCATTTACGGATTTCTCAGCATCATGCTCATCATCCTGATAATTCATCTCAATTTGATAACCGTTGATTCCACCGGCTTCGTTAATCTCCTTTACTGCCAGTTCCATAGCATTTTTTACTGCCTGTCCATAGATTGCAGCCGCACCGGTTGTAGGTCCGATACCGCCAATCTTAAATACTTCTCCATCTGCTGCGCCGGACTCAGATGAACTGTCTGCCTTTGAAGCAGAGCTGTCAGAGCTTGAATCACTGCCTCCGCAACCTGCGAAGGAACCAACTACTAATGCGCCTGCAAGTAACAGGCTTAATAACTTAGAATACTTTTTCATTTCCTCTCCTCCTGCTTTCTGTTGATATTAGCCAGCTGTTCACCACTGACTATCAAAAGATTTAATAATGATAGCACCAATGCCGTGTATTTGTCAAGCGTACAGATGTACATTTTAGAGTTACTGTTCACGCACTACTGTCCCGCGAGGTGTTTTGGGGCTGATGGCACCAAAATCCCGAGACATGCAGCGCGAAATGATGCAATATGCATCATTTCTGTGCATCGCGTAGCGTGTTGCTGGGAACAGAGTGAACAGTAACATTTTAGGTTACTGTTCACGCACTACTGTCCCGCGAGGTGTTTTGGGGCTGATGGCACCAAAATCCCGAGACATGCAGCGCGAAATGATGCAATATGCATCATTTCTGTGCATCGCGCAGCGTGTTGCTGGGAACAGCGTGAACGGTAACATTTTAGACACATTTTAGACAGTTAAAGTGAGTTTTTCTTGATATTTCAAATGCCTTGTGCTATAGTCGATGTGAAATCGCTGTCAGAATATAATGGGTATGCAAAGCGATTTGTAACAATCGTGTACTTTATACCTGATAATACACGGAAATGGAGGCAATTTTTAGTTATGGTTAACACATGGAATATTACAATTCCGGAGCTTACAGAGAACGAGACACGCAAAGCCTATATTTATCTTCCGGAATCTTACAAGTATGAACCGGACAGACGTTATCCGGTACTTTATATGTTTGACGGACACAATGTTTTCTTCGATTCACACGCCACTTACGGCAAAAGTTGGGGAATGAAAGAATATATGGATTACACCGACACTCAGCTGATCATTGCAGCTGTTGAATGCAATCACAGTCCCAATAACGGAAGACTGGAGGAATATTCTCCCTTTCCGTTTAAGGATCCCAAATTCGGCAAAGTTGCCGGGCACGGAAAAACGTATATGGAGTGGCTGATACATACTTTTAAAAAGGAAATTGACAGCCATTACCGCACTCTTTCTGACCGTGAGAATACTTTTATCGCCGGAAGCTCCATGGGCGGTCTTATGAGCCTGTATGCAGTGACACAATACAATTCTGTATTTTCCCGTGCAGCAGCCCTGTCGCCTTCTATCTGGGTGGCACCGGAGCGTCTGGAACAATTAATCCGCAAAGCCAAACTTCAGCCGGATACCATCGTCTACATGGATTACGGTTCCCGTGAGATTACTTTTCATGCAAATATGCTGCGCCAGTTTACAAAGATTACTTCTCTGCTTTTGGAACGCCGGGTAATGCTGGAGAGCCGTATTGTTCCAGGCGGGAATCACTGTGAAGCAAGCTGGGAACGCCAGATCCCGTTTTTTATGAATACACTGACCTATCAATAGTTTGTCAGCAATTTTCAACTAAATAAATCACAACAAAGAACAGGAGGGATTATGGAAATTCAATACTATAAACAGTACAGCCCGGCAATGGGTCGGGATATGGAGTGCAAAGTATATGGACATGGGGGACGGCCGGTATTGTTCATTCCCTGCCAGGACGGCAGATTCTTTGACTTTGAAAATTTTCAGATGGTGGATACCTGGGCGCCCTGGATTGAAGCCGGAGAAGTCATGGTATTTTCCATTGATACCATCGATCAGGAAACCTGGTCCAATCCCTGTGGGGATCCCCGCAGGAAAATATGCCGATATGAAGACTGGATTCGCTTCATCACCGATGAAATGACACCGTTTATCCGCCATATGGCCAATGAACGCAACGGTTGGAGCGGCCATCCAGGAATCCTTGTATTCGGCTGCAGCCTGGGAGCCACCCATGCAGCCAACCTGTATTTCCGGCGTCCGGACATTTTTGACCGACTTCTGGCTCTAAGCGGAATCTACACAGCAGAATATGGCTTCGGCTCCTATATGGACGATTTGGTTTACAACAATTCACCGGTCCATTATCTTGCCAATATGCCTTTGGACCATCCTTACATCCAGGAATACAACCAGAAAAAAGCTGTTATCTGCTGCGGACAAGGCCCATGGGAAATGCCGGATTGTACAAGAACACTCCAGGGAATCTTAGAGTCCAAAGGAATTCATGCCTGGGTGGATTACTGGGGTTTTGACTGCTCTCATGACTGGTATTGGTGGTACAAACAAGTAGAATATTTTCTGCCTCATCTTCTGGATTAGCGCGTGTAACTTCTGGTAAGCAGTGTTGACTAATTACCAGATTTTCAGTACACCACTGTGCTGTCAACTTGTCAGTACACCAATGAATGCATCAAGTATTAATTATATATGTATTGGGACTGTCTCTTATACACATCTGACGCTGCCGACGAAGCTAGAAGTG
>CAMQZX010000103.1 GCA_947039785.1 uncultured Lachnospiraceae bacterium
ATGCAGCGTAGTCTCGTGGGCTCGGAGATGTGTATAAGAGACAGCATCTATATCTTGTGCTAGTATACAGTTATAGTTTGTTTTATGCATACCCTTTAAGGGGAAGTTCTGGGATTGTACGAATCCCGGAATGAACAGACAGGAAAAGAACCTGCCTGGCATAAGTTGTTTATGTTTGTATAAAGTGTCACTACATGCCGTTACGGCGTCACAGTGGCACTTTTGTATTTTAGGTGAATATGCCAATGATTCAGGAATGACCAGAGAATAGTAAGAATTCTCTTATCATTCCTTTTTTTATGCCATGACACAGGGTGTGTATAAGGCCACAATCAGCGAAATGCTGTTTATGGATAAAAATTTTTATAAGAAAGGTGGAACAAAAAAGATGAATGAAGCAAAAGTTTATGCAGATGGATTTCAGACAACATTTGCAAGCACGAAGGAAATGCTGGATTTCCTGGCAAACAGAGGAGCAAGCTCCCAGTGGATAAGAAAACCTACCCGGATGCTGAGGCTCATCCCACTGGAAAAAGAGGCTGATAAGCTGAAAGGGACTTCAGGGAAATCCATGGATGATATTCTGGAGGATACGGAGAAGAACACCAATCTCCTTTTGAAAGTGAATGGAAAAGCCTATCCGGTACGTGACTGTGCGATTAAAACGATTTTAAGCAGGGCCAGGGTAGGCGGTTATGGACTCAGGGATTTGGAAACTGAGACATACGCCAAGGTAGTCAATTACTGCCTGAAGGTTGCGAAAGGAGATGCCCTGATTAAGATTGCAGATGGAAAAATCTCTGCAGTGCATGGAGGAGATGAAAGTGATTACAGTATTCTCGACATGCGGCAAATCTTTGCAACGACCAGTGAGTATCTCCAGGTACATTTTAAAGGCAGCGAGTATATGGAAGGGTCCGGTACGTATGACCACTCCATTGTATCTGCCACGTGGAAACTGGGAGGAAGCCAGGAACTGCTGGATACCTACCGGCAGGCATTAAGGGACAATGGAATTCAGGATCATGTTGAGGCTCCGGCACTGAGGTTTACGACATCCGATGTGGCAGCCAGCGGCGCGAATCTTTATCCAATGCTTCTTTGTGCGAGTTCAAACCGGACAATCAGCCTGGGAAGCCCGATCAAGCTGACCCATGACAAAGGGGCAAGTTTAATTGATTTCAGAAACAATCTGAAACTGATCTGTACCCGGTATCAGGATGCGGTCACAAATCTTGCAAGACTGATTGATATCAGGATCCGAAATCCTCTTAACTGCTTACGGTTAATTATGAAGCAGTGCAGAATCCCCAAGAAGCTCATCAATCAGGTGGTGGAACTGTACGAAGCTCAAAATGGATCTGACCCTTGTACAGCACATGATCTGTATTATGCCATGAATGAAGCTTCCTTTTTTGGAGCCTGCGAGGGAATGCAGGGCTGCAGCATCATCAAGCTGGAGGAAGATATCACGAAAGCACTGGTGATGGACTGGAAAGAATTTGATGTAAGCGGTGCGATCAAGTGGTAGATGCTGGAAACATATTTTAAGGATTGGAGGGATTTTATGAATCATACAGTAGTTACAAATACTTATGAACCAGAAGTAATCGTTGATACAGATACATTGTCAAGAGACGAATGGCTTAACTACCGAAGGCTCGGTATTGGCGGAAGTGATGTGGCGGCAATCATGGGGATTTCCCCATTTGCCACGATCCGGGATCTGTATTATGACAAAGTAGGGATTGAACCTCTGATTGAGGATGAGGAGGAGAACAACTGGGTCGCCAAGGAAGTCGGACACCGGCTTGAAGACCTGGTGGCGGAAATTTTCTCAAAGAAGACAGGACTGACCGTGTTTCCGGTACGGAAGATGTTCCGGCATCCGCTGCATCCTTTTATGGTAGCCGATGTGGACTTTTTCATTGTATTTCCGGATGGTTCTTTTGGAATTCTCGAATGTAAAACCTGTAACTATAACGCAAGAGACAAGTGGGATGATGACGGTATTCCTATCAACTATGAATACCAGGTACGGCACTATATGTCGGTCATGAACATAAACAAAGCCTGTATCGCGTGTCTGTACGGGAATAATGAGAACGAATTTGTGTACCGTTTCCTGGAACGTGACATGATGGAAGAAGAAAATATCATCACGCAGGAGGAATATTTCTGGAAGGAGTATGTGGAGAAAAAAGCAGAGCCGCCATATACAGGAAAGCCGGATCTGGTTTTGGCAAGTATCCGAAGATATAGCGGGTATGCGGACAAAGAACTTCCGGAAATTACAATCTCTGGTCTGGAAGTTAAAAATCTTGAAAAATATCTGGAATTATCTGAAGAAAAATCCCAGCTTGAAAAACGGAAAAAGGAAATCGAAACGCAGCAACGTGCCCTTAGTGTGCCGTTTGTTGAGAAATTAGGAGCAGGCTGCAAGGCTGTTCTGGAAGGCGGTTCGGTACGTTACAAAATCACGTATAACCCGACTGTCCGAAGGAGCGTTGGGAAAGACGCTATGGAAAAATTAAAAATCCAGCATCCGGATATCTATGAGGAATATACGAAATCAACGGAAAGCCGGATTTTCCGGATTAAAAAGGAGGCTGCATAATGTTAAGCGGGAAAAAAGCATATATCTGTTCGCCACTATCGGCGCCGACACCGGAGGGCATCAGCCACAATATGGAAATGGCAAAATTTTATCTGGTAAGGATGAAGCAGATCTATCACTGCCGGACCTTTGCCTCCCATGCACATCTTCCGTTAATGCTGGACGATACAATCCCGGAGGAGCGCACTGCCGCCCTCCGCATTGGCATCGAGCTGATGAAGATTTGTAATGTTTTAATTATCTGTGGAAGATATGTCAGTGAGGGCATGAAGTCGGAGATCAGGAAAGCATTTGAAATGGGAATGGAGGTATTCTGGTATGACAGCAACAGGAAACCGTTTGATTTGATTCAGATTGAAAGCTGGAAGGAGATAACGGATGAGATGTCGGCTTAACAGAAAGATTTTCCTGAGCGAACAGAATGGGTATACCATTGCTGTTTATACAACAAAGGATCCTTCTGTGCCACAGGCAGCAAGAAACAAATATCTCGCTTCCCAAAATATCATCGGCTTTAGTGCCGTAGGGTATAACCTTCCGCTGACAGACCAGATCGAACTGGAAATGGAAGGGGAATGGGTCAACAGTGACCATGGGCTTCAGTACAAGGTAGAATCCTTTATGGAGATTGTTCCAAGGACAAAAGAAGGGATTATCGGATACCTGTCCTCCGGTGCCATTAAAGGCATCAAAGAGAAGACAGCGAAGGCTATTTATAATAAATTCGGTCTTCAAACACTGGAGGTTATGGAACAAACGCCGGAAGAACTGCTTTGTATCCGGGGAATATCGGAAAGAAAGCTGGAGGGCATTAAGGAATCTTTTAGCCAGAACCGGGTATTCCGGGAACTGATGACATTTCTTGCACCTTATCATGTATCACCCAAAAAGGCCAATATGATTCTCAAGACATTTCATGAAGATTCCATTAATATTGTACGCCACAGGCCCTATATGCTGAGTGCGGTGAATGGATTCGGATTCCTTACTGTGGATGCAATCGGCAGGCAGAACTGCAGCTCATTAAATGACCCGATGCGGATATCAGGCTGTGTCAGCTATGTCCTGCATGAAGCTATGAACGGAGGGCATCTGTATTTGGAACAGGAGATCCTGATAAAAAGATGTGAAGAAGTCTTAAATGAAGGATTCCTGCAGCCCGTTGTAAGTGTGCAGGAGATAAGCCAGGTACTTTACCGGCTGGTCCTGCAGAAAAGCATCGTTATTGAGGACGGGTGCATTTATATCGCCAGACAGTATGAGGAAGAAACACAGACTGCAGCTATGATTGCCAGATGTCTACTCTACCCGGATACACCTCTTAATATTGAGCAGGAACTTATTTTAGCTGAGAAGGATTTAGGGATTACTCTTTCAGAACGCCAGAAAGAAGCAGTAAGGATGGTATTTTCCAACCACATCAGCATTATTACCGGCGGTCCCGGAACCGGGAAGACCACTGTTTTGAAAGTCATTCTGTATATCCATGACAGAAAGTGCAAAACACCTGTACAGCTTATGGCACCTACAGGACGGGCGGCAAGACGGATGGCAGAAAGTACCGGACAGGAAGATGCCTCTACAATGCACATGGCACTGGGGCTGCTTGGAGGCACGGAAGAATATGAACTGGATTTTGAATATCTGGCAGGAGAATTTATCAATGTTGATGAGGTATCCATGGTTGACATGCATTTAGCCTATGAGTTTTTCCAGAGATTAAGGCAGGAGACCAGAGTGGTGTTTTTAGGAGATGTAAACCAGCTTCCCTCTGTGGGAGCCGGAGATGTATTCCGTCAGCTTATTGCATGTGAGCTGATTCCGGTCACAGTGCTGGATATGGTATACCGTCAGGGAGCACAGAGCAATATTCCGGTTAATGCACAGCTTATACAGGAAAACCGGACAAATCTGTATATGGGAGAAGACTTTGTTTTCATTCCATGTAACGGAGTTGAACAGGCTGCCGAGGAGGTAAAGAGGATCTATCTGGATGAAATTGCCCGTTACGGTATGGACCAGGTACAGATTTTAACACCCTTCCGGAAACGGAGTGCTGCAGGCGTGGAAGAATTGAACCGTACCCTTCAGGATATGGTAAATCCACCAGTCAGCGGGCGGAAAGAACTGACCATCGGAAAAGACACATTTCGGATTGGAGACAAAATTCTCCAGAACAAAAATACGGAATCCGTAAGTAACGGAGACATGGGCAGAATCCAGGATTTTTATGAGGACGAGGATGGAAATGTGAAAGTGAAGATTCTGTTTACAGATAACCGTCAGGTTGAATATGAATCTGAGCAGATGGAGATGGTGGAACACGCCAATGCAATCACTATCCATAAATCCCAGGGTTCCGAATGTCCGGTTGTTATCATTCCATGGGTAAAAGCATTTTATGTGATGCTGAAGCGCAATATTCTTTACACAGCAATCACCAGAGCAAAAGTAAAGGTGTATCTGGTAGGGGAATGGAGCGCAGTATGTCAGGCAATCCATACGGATAACAGCGGGACCAGAAAGACCATGCTTGGCAGGCGGATCATACAGTTCTATCACCAGTACAGGAGTAAAACGGTTCCTGAAATGGAACAGCTCAGGCTGGCAGTCTGAGTAGTGAAACGAAGGAAATCAACAAAAAATCTAAATAATTTTCAATCTCAGGGAATTGCAGGCTATTACTCTTATGAAAGGGTATCGTCTGCTTTTTTCTGTCTGATATCAGAAAGGAGCAGAACAGGAAATGAAAGAAATATTGTATAACAAGTCAGAGGCAGTTGCTGCTTTGAACCGTGTGGAAGGTTTTAACCCGGTAGAGCTTGCCAGAACGATTTCCAAAGAGAATCAGGAAGACCAGCTTTACCTGGATGTGAAGTATCGAAAACTTTGGTTCCGGCTTGTCCATCCTCTAGGAAAAATCATCAGCCATATTGTGAGCTATACAGAGAATATGGCACTGGTGGAAGCAAGGGTTTATCTTGATAAATGCGATGAGGCTGATAATTATATAGCCAATTCATTTTCACAGAAATTCCGGAGCAATGATCCGCAGTTTGGGGATAAATTTTTAGAGATGGCGGAAACTGCGGCGATTGGACGTGCTTTGGCAGATGCCGGATTTGGCGTTCAGTTTGCCGATGTGGGTGAGGAAAATGATCCTGCCCAGGTAGATGCCGGAATCCCCATAAGGCCGCAGGGTGCATCAGTGCCGGGAGACATGGGTATGCTGCCACAGGAAGGCATGATGCCAGACCCCGCAGGTATGCAGAATCCATCCAATCCGGCACCTTATATGGGACCGCAGAATATGATGGGGCAGTTTTACCAGCAGGCACAGGCGGGAGGCATGATGATAGGACAGTCCCCTTCCATGCAGGCAGCACAAAGCCAGGGCATGGGGAGACAGACACAAAATCAGGCGCCGTCCATGCAGCCACAGCAGACAGCCCCGCAGTTACTGGATGGAAATCTTCCGGTGGAAGAACTGGTTAAGCGCATGACATACGAGCAGGCGTTACAGGTGGTTATTGGCGGAAATGGAAAATTCAAAGGAAAAACAATGGGACAGGTGGCAACGGAAAGTCCGGGAAGCCTGGACTGGTTCGTAAAACAGTATTCCGGCAGTAACCATCTGGTTCCGGCGGCAGCAAAAGTCATACTGGATAAAGCACTGCCGATGGCAGGTTAGTAAAGACATCCTTCATGGTCAGTGTACTGGCCATGAAGAAAGGAGGAACGGATATGCATGTATGACATGTCAGGATTTGATTTTGATATCCGGGATGTAGTCCGGCTTTTGAACCTGAGAATTCGCCGTAAGAATTCTCGTTCTTATGATGTTGACTGTCCGTTTTGCGGTCATAAAAAAGGAAAGATGAATGTAAATATCGAAAAGAACGTGTTCCGGTGTAATTACTGTGATACGCATGGCGGTATGCTGGATTTATACGCAAAGCTGTATAATCTGACAAAACCGGAAGCGAATACCCAGATCCGGGAGGCGCTGAACTTAGGACAATACCGTGATGATTATCAGAAGCCTGTGAAAGCGGAGGAACCGCCTCCGGTAGAAAACAGTGAAATTGCTTCACTGGACATGCGGGATAAAACTTATTCCGGTCTGCTGGAACTTCTGGTTCTGTCGCAGAAGCATCTGGAAAATCTGCTCGGACGGGGGCTTACCAGGGAACAGATTATAAAGCAGCGGTATCGCAGTGTACCGCTCTTTGGCGTTAAAAGCCTGGTAACGAAACTGGTTGACAGAGGGTTTCAGGTAAGCGGGGTTCCCGGCTTTTATCTGGATGAGGAGGATAAATGGACTCTGAATGTTTCAGCCAGGGTTTCCGGTATTCTAATTCCGATTTTAAGTGAAGATGGGAAAATACAGGGATTTCAGATCCGCCTGGACCATGTAATAGATGGCTGTAAATATATCTGGCTTTCCAGCACAAATTACCACAAAGGGGTTTCTTCAGGAAGCCCGGTGCATGTGATCGGAAACCTGGATACAAAAGTTGCCTATATTACGGAAGGTGCTTTGAAAGGCACGATCGCCCATTATCTGTGCGGGAAAACTTTTATCAGTGTTGCCGGGGTGAACCAGTACCGGAACCTGGAGCCGGTTCTGGAGAAATTCAAACAGAGAAACCTGAAAGTGGTCTATGAAGCATACGATATGGATAAGAAAATGCGGACAGGCTGTGACAGGAACTACGGTGACCGCTGCATGGAATGCCTGAATACAGGACAGACATGTCCAGATAAGGAGCGGAAACGGAAAATGATTCAGAACGGCTGTCTTCGATTATATGAAATCTGCGAGAAGCTGAATCTGTCTGTGCAGCGTATGCTTTGGGACACAGATGAAGGAGGGGAATGGAACGGTGAAATCAAGGGCATTGACGATCTATATTATGAAATGAAAAATAAATCTCAGTGAGTGGAGAAGAATTTTGATTCATAGTTGGAATAATGACACAGAACAGGTCAGGGCATTTGCCCTGGCCGTTCTGAAATAGGAGGAATATCATGAGGAAAAAGACAAACTGGCTTCTGCTGCTTATCATGATGGCTGCATTTGGTACTTTTTTATTTGCGGCAGGAAAACTGATTCAGATTTATCTGGAGTACCAACAGGGTAAAGATACCTATCAGGAAATTCAGGAGTATGTGAAGGAGCCGCAGGAGGATAAGAAAAAGCCGAAAAAGAACGAGAAACTGGAAGAAACAGAATCTTCTTACCTTCAGGTTGATTTTGAAGGACTGAAAGCAGAGAATCCCGATGTTGTAGCATGGATACAGATCCCGGCACTGGATATCAGTTATCCGGTAGTGCAGGGGCAGGATAATTCCTATTACCTGCATCACATGTTCAACGGGGCGAGTAATAAGAACGGCAGCATCTTTGTGGATTATCATAACCATGCTGACTTTTCGGATAAAAACACGATTGTCTATGGCCATAACATGAAAGACAAGTCTATGTTTGGTACACTGGATCGCTATCAGGATGAGGCATTGTATCAGCAGTATCCGTATTTTTATATTTACACACCGGGATATGTGCTGCAATATCAGATCGTGTCGTGCTATGCAGGCAGGACCGGCAGTATCGGTTATACGTATGGATTTCCGGAGCAGGGAGATTTTGATGAATTTCTTGAACGGATAGTATCCTATGCCGGATACGATACGGGCGTGGAAGCAGAAGCGGAAGATACGGTTGTGACGTTATCTACCTGTGTAAATTCGAGCCGGGATTACCGGTATCTGGTACATGGGAAACTTGTAAAGAAAATAGTGAATGAGGAGGATTGAGGCATTAGCACTGGCTGGTGTCTCTTTTTATACATTTTTTTAAGCACTGGTTGCTCTTTGCGTATCTGGTACGTACAGAATAAGTATAAATAAAAAAGGAGTGGATTATATATGATTAAAAAACTTAGAGTTCCTGTAGATCATGGAAACCGTAACACAAAGACAGCAAATTTTGTCTTTACGACTGGCCTGAATATGCTGGATAAAAAGCCGGCAAGAGGAGAACGGTATCTTCAGTATGAGGGGAAGTATTATACCCTGAGTGAAAAGCGGATTCCGTACCAGAGAGATAAAACACAGGATTCCAGATTTTATGTCCTGACACTATTTGCGATTGCGATGGAACTGGAAACGAAATCCCAGATCCTTCCGGGGGATATCGTACAGATCAGTCTTCCGATCGGACTGCCGCCGAAACACTTTGCGGAGCTTTGCGATAAGTATGAGACATTTTTTAAGGGAGACGGAAAGGTAAAGGATTTTAATTACAATGGGAAGGATTATCATATCTGTATCAGTAAAGCGGTGGCATTTCCGCAGGATTATGCAGCCATGATGACTATGGCAGCGGAAGTATCCAAAATACCCAAGGCGGTAGGAATTGACATTGGTGGATTTACAACAGATTATCTCCTGATGCGTCATGGAGAACTGGATATGGATTACTGTGATTCTATGGAAAAGGGTGTGATTACCATGTATAATCAGATTATTTCCAACATAAACAGTGAATATGACATGCTTTTGGAGGAATCGGATATTGACAGTATCCTGAAAAAGGGACAAACGCAGTATTATGATGCAAATGTGGTGCGTATGGTTGAAAACAGTGTGCAGGATTTTGTGACGGATTTGCTGAACAGCATCCGGGAGCGTGGCATAGATACCAAATCCACCTATGCAATTTTTATTGGCGGTGGAGCAATGCTTTTGAAGAAATTTATTGAGAAAGCAGAACGGCTTGGAAAGTATATGTTCATTGAGGATTTGCGGGCAAATGCAAAAGGATATGAAATTTTATATCAGATGTACGAGAATGGGAAGTGATGCTCATGGCAAAAAAGAACCCGTATAAATTCAGCATTGGATTTAGCAGCAAGAATCCGGCACACAGAAAGGTCGCCGGTATTTTAAATGAAATGGAGACTGGGCTGGCAGATTTTATTGCGACTGCCGTACTGCAATATCTGGGAGATTCAGACGGCAAAGCTGTGCCGGGAGTAAATATGGAGAGCCTTCAGCCTCTGATCAGTGCCATGGTTCGTAAAGAAGTGGAAAAAGCCTTGAATGAACAGGCCCCTGTGCCTGTGGAAACAGAACGGGAGGTGTTAGATCTTTCAGAAGATGTTACGGTATCACTGGATGAAAATGTGAAGCGGGGTATTACTAACGCAATGGAGGCCTTTCGCAGATTGTAAAAGATTTACACAGGTAAGGTACATATCTATCATTTTTCAATAGAAGCAGTCTGGTTTTTTACAGGCTGCTTCTGCCATTTTTTAAACTCACAGATAATTCACAGGTTACAGACAGATTACTCACAGATAAGCCCTTTATAATCAAGAAATGATGGTTTTGCGGTGGAGATATAAAGACCAATGGATTATTGTTTCTGGATAGCGGACAGATAACCGTGCAGGATAGAAAGTGCTACCAGCTTTTCTTCCCCGGAACACTGGTCAAGTTCGCCCATAATCTGGCGCATGGTATGATCCGGCGGGCTTTCCTCGCTGAAAATGATTGCATCCAGGGAAATGTTCAGATATTTAATGAGTGGAAACAGAGTATCCAGTTGTGGATTGGCTCTGTAGGTTTCAATGTCGGAGATCGTGCGCAGAGAGACCTGAGCTTTTTCCGCAAGTGTAATCTGGGACAGTTTTCTTCTCAGGCGTTCTTCTTTTACAACATCCCCCAGCAGTTTTTTGACCATCATTTGTATCACCTCACTTAATGCTTATATTTTATCTTAATCACGCATTATATAAAACGCGGTAAGATACGTGTAAATAAACATTATATTGCGTAACTTGTGAACTGAGGTAGACTGAACCAAGGAGAAATCATGGATTGAAGCATACTAAGGATAGAATCTGTGCAGTGAAGCTGTTAAAAAAATCCTGATTAATAAATGGGTGCAGGGGGCAGATGGACACGCAGGATATGAGGTATATACATTTCATTTAATACATAACAGAAAATACATCTTCCATAGGGCTGAACCGGCTGTGAGCTGGTCCGGCCTTATTTTTTGTCGTAATTTATCGGATATTGCCGATATTCACTGCCGTTCCCCGCCGCTCCGGAAATTCAAAACCAAACAAAATTTGAATATTCTGGAGGGAAATCATGAAGAACAAAGAAGAATATACAGGTTCAAAGGTTAAGAACCAGTTTACAGCGTATCTTTTAGACTCCATTCGGGGAAGAAGGAGTTTTTACCTGGAAAAGAAAATAAAAGTCAGCGATGCCGAGATACTTGTAGATGAGGTTGTAAAGAGTGATCTGAAAAGTTCTGCCCCGGAATCACTGGAGCAAAAGCAAAAAGAGGAGCTGCTGCTTAAGGAAGCAATGGGTATTTACCCGGAGTGGGATGAGCTGACAGATCAGAGACTTGTGAGATCCCTGATGCGACTGAGTGAGGAGGAAAGAAAGCTGATCTACCAGCATGTGTTCGAGGAACGCACATTTGATGAGATGAGCCGCTTAAGTGGGATTACATCGGACAGGGCAAAGGGAATTTACTATTATGCAATCCGGAAAATCCGCAAGATGATGGGAGGTGAGTGATCATGGAATTTGAGGAACTGTTATTCCGTGCGAAAATGGATGACCAATCGGCATTGGAACAGATCGTGGAAATGTACCGTCCTTTACTGATTAAGAAATCCCTGGTAAAAGGTGTTTTTGATGAGGAATTATATCAGGAGCTGATGGTGGAATTATTGAAATGCATCCGGCGTTTTCAGAAACTGGAATAGGTAAATACATGTAGAAATAAGGGCAGAGGCAGCTTGAAAAATTAGCTGTCTCTGTCTTTATAATTGAGGTACAGTTGTTCTGTTATCATCGCTGTTTGCGGATAATTTCAGCAAGCAGTTTGGCTGCTTTTTCAAATTCTTCACATGATGCATAAGCATAAGAAAGCCGCAGGGAATTGTTGGATTCAAAATCATAAATATCTCCAGGATTTAAGAGAATGTTAGCTTTGACCGCACTTTCAAAAAGACGTTTCATGTTGAGTGGATTTTTTAGTGTAAGCCAAATGTAAAAACCGCCCATAGGGATATTCCAGCTTGCGATATTGCCATAATAATGTTTCAGAACAGATAACGCATGATTTTGGCGTTTCAGCAGTTCTTCTTTTAAGGTGGACAGATAATTGCGATATAATCCACTGGAAAGAAGTTCGGCAAATGCCCACTAGGAAAGGGAACTTGCCCATAGTCCATCTGCATTTTTACATCCCCCAGCCGCTGAACAATTGGTTCGGCAGCAATAATCCAGCCAATGCGAAGTCCTGGAACAAAAGACTTTGACGCACTCCCCAGATAGATTACCATGCCGTTTTTGTCCATTGATTTTAGTGTCCTGGGTGGGTTGCTTTCATAGCATAGTTCCTGATAGGCACTGTCTTCAATAATGGGCAGACGGTTTGCAGTACAAAATTCTATCAACTCTTTGTGCCTTTCTTCTGGCATGATGATACCGGTAGGATTATGGTTGGTCGGTATTGTATAAAGGATAGAGGAACTTTGTGGCTCTTTTCTTTTTAACTGTGGTTTCAGTTTCCAAAATTGCATCCCCTGTTGTCCATTGGTATGCCGGAAAGATTCATCCCGGCGGACTGGAAGACCTGCAGGGATTTCAGATAGGTGGGAGCGTCCGTATATATGGTAGAGTGGTCTTTTAACTGGCAGACAGAGATAAGCTGCAATGCCTGAAGTGAACCGGATGTGATCAAAATGCAGGAAGGCGGAGCGTCAATCCCCAGAGTTTTCATGTAACAGGAGATAGCTTCACGTAGTTCAGGAAGTCCAAGAGGTTTCAAGCATCCCAAGGAAGTCACTTTCCTGCTCAGTATTTCTAATATGTATTTCCACATCCCTTCAGGAAAAAGGCGTGGATCGAGTTTCCCAGTTCCCAATCTTATCATACCAGGGACAAATTCCAGTTGGTTGATAGCCTGAATCGTAGTATTATTTGCCCTGAAAAATCCGGAGGAAACGTCATTGCTCCAGTCTGGGGAAGAAGGCAGGAGCAATGACCATGTATTACTGATAATTTGTGTTTCGGCTCCATGATACCCTTCAATAATTCCATAGGAGGCAAGTTCATTTATGGCAGTAACAATCGTACTTCGATTTACGTCAAAGTTCTCTGCTAACATACGCTGTGATGGAAGTCTGATACCGATAGGCCATTCTCCGGTTGAGGCTTTATTGCATACGAATTGAGCAATCTGCTAGTAAATAGGTATTGCTGACTTTTTATTTGGTTTTCCATATAGACATTATAATTGATTGGTAACATGAAAAACAACTTGATTATGAAGTCATGAAGGAGCCGGTTGCTTCTGCACCTTTTACGAAATCGTCACTCTTTTGGATTTTTCATTGGAAGAATTTTTCTACCAGACAAGATAGGCGGCGAAAACGAGTGGTGGAAAAAATTGACTACTACGGTCTTTTACGTAATGATAGCTTCAATAAGTTTTTTCGCGGTTCTAGACTTCGAGAACTTTATCTAATAAAAAGCATTCATAATGATTCGATATAGATATTTTTTGTTTCATTGAAATTTTCTAAATATGCACAAAATTTACAATATATTTTTGTGAGAGGTTATGCGTTTAACCTTTGAAGCCAGAATGTTAATATTATATACTAAAGCTGTCTCTTATACACAT
>CAMQZX010000104.1 GCA_947039785.1 uncultured Lachnospiraceae bacterium
CCATAAATGCTCCCGGGTCACCCTCATCACCGTTACATACTACGTAACGTACTTTTTCTTTCTGGCGCATAACCTGTTTCCACTTTTTACCAGCCGGGAAACCAGCGCCGCCGCGTCCACGAAGTCCGGATTTCTCCACTTCATCGGCCACTTCTTCTGGTGTCATCTCTGTAATTACCTTGGAAAGGGCAGAGAAACCACCTACCGCAATATACTCGTCAATAGATTCCGCATCAATATTACCGCAGTTTTCCAGCACAATACGGGTCTGCTTGCTTAAGAACGGGATATCCATGGGATGCTCATAAACCTGATCCCCATTGCTGTGGAACAGACGTGTTACCGGTCTTCCGTTCAATACACTCTCTTCCACGATTTCTTCACAGTCTTCTACCTGAACCTTCACATACTGATAATCATATGGTTCAATTCTAAGCAGAGGACCGTACTCGCAAAGTCCCTGACATCCGGTCTTCATAGTTCCAATGTGGGGAAGGTCTTTCTGCATTTCTACAGAAACCTGCTTCATTCCTTCAGTCAGTCTCACTAATTTGTCATAAATCTTCTGGGCACCTGTTGCCATACATCCTGTTCCTGAACAGACCAGGATTCTGCAGTCATAGGAATTGATGGCAGCCTGGGCTTCTTCACGATGCTTTGCTAAAGCTTCAACACTTGCTATACTCATGCATTTTCTCCTCTCAATTCACTAATCAGATCTACTGCTTTCTCCGGTGACATTTTGGGATGTACTTCGTCATTGACGGTACAGGCTGGAGCCAATCCGCATGCTCCCAGACAGGAAACAGTCTCAACAGTAAACAACATATCGTCTGTAGTGTGTTTCTGAGCGGTAAGCCCCAATTCCTTCATGAACGCGTCTTTTACGGGCATAGACTTGCGTACATGACAGGCAGTACCATCACACACTTTGATCACATACTTGCCTTTAGGCTCAAAAGAAAAGTTCTCATAGAAAGTGGCAACGCTATATGCTTTTGCCTCTGTGATTCCAATTTCCTTCGCTACGTAGGTCAGCAGTTCTCCTGGCAGATAGCGGTATTCTTCTTGAATTCCCTGCATGATCGGGATCAGGGAACCGGGCTTTTTGCCATAGCTGGCAATGATTTTATCCGCCGTTTGATAATAGCTCTGGTCTAACATCATTTTTCCTCCTTTTCTCACTCCATGTGATATGAAATATTTTACACTATTTCAGCATTATTGACAAGTTTTTTGCAATAAGTTAAAAAAATATCGATATTTTTTACAAATGCCCATACTTTTTCATCGTTTTTTCCACACTTTTTCAATATATTATGTATAATTGCATTGTATACATTGCATAATTTCACACTGCCCACATGGAAATGTGTACATTCTTTCCGGCATTTTTCAGATGTTCTATGAGCATCTCCACATTCTGCTCTTTGCGCTCAGTGGAGATATTCAGCATCTCATGATCCGGATTGATGGCATTGCCATAAAACACATTGATATCTGTGGCCCTTTCAAATAACAAAGTCCCCAAAACAGAGGCTGCATCCTTCTGCCTGCGGATTTGATTGTAAGAAAGACCATCTTCCAGACATTCATCACAATATTCCAAAAGCTTCTCCAGCGTCCATAAACCTTCTGTGACCAAATCCACTCCTTTGATGGCAGACCTGGATGGAACATCATTGTGAGCAGAATCCGGCACTGTGGTCAGCTCCCGGCCTAAATATTTCGCCGCAAAGCGAGCAGTGGTTCCTCCGCAAATCACATGCATTCCATCACTTTCAAAAAACGTTTTCAAATATTGTTCATCGTCTCTGGTATGTCTGGGCGGTCCGATCATCAGATTCACTGTCTGCTTCCTGCGGATGCGAAGAACCAGAACGGTAATATCGTCATCGGTCTCATTGAGATTTAAGTCTACGCTGGCTGACGCCAGATATCCTGCCATCTCCTGGGCACACATACCTTTCTTATATTTTCGCTGACAGAATTTTACCACATCTTCTCTGCCCCAGCCTCCATAAGTGGTCTTTCCCATTCCCGCATTGGTCACACCGTCTGACATCAATATCAGCATATCCTCCTCCTGAAGGGGAAATTCACTTTGGTGAATCACTTTATCGTCCACTTCACAAACCGCAATAGGATACTCATAAATCTTTCCATTTCGTATCACAATGGCATCAGGATTGTCAAATTGAGACAGATGTGCCTTTCTGTCTTTGATGTTCAGCACCGTAAAGGTGGCATAAGCCATCTGCCGCACACTGCATATGGGAAGAGTCTTGGCAATGGCCGTTACCGATTCTTCCAGGGATACATTCTTTGCAATCATTGTACTTAACATTTTGGCAGTGAGAGTAGCCAGAATGTTTGCCTTTACACCGCTGCCCAACCCGTCGGACAGTACCAGAACATGATCTTTTTCATTTTCCACAATGGTATAATAGTCCCCGCAGATGGTCTCTTTTTTCTTATTGAGACTGATGCGGCCAAAATCTACACACAATCCGTCAAATTCCACATTCATTCCAAAATATTTATTTTTTTTCATTTTCTTTTTTATTCTCCAGCAAAATGGTGTTTTTTAATTCCTCCACAGCAACTTTGGTATCTGCCGCTGTCTCGCCCAACAAGCCGGCAATTTGATGCACAATTTTTAACTGTTCCTCCACCAGCTTATCTGCCATACGGGCAGCTTCCACCTGAGAACGGCGAATCCTTGCTTTCTCCGCCATCTCCCTGGTGACATCTTTCATGACGCAAAGAATCAGCCTGTTTTTTCGGTCATTGGTCATAACCCGATCCAAATAGCATTTCTTTTCCTTCAGATAGACCTGATCCTGGGATAAGTTTTTGTCAAATGCCACCAGATTGGCAAGACTGAAATCATCCATTAGATCTGCCACTGGTTTGCCTACCATTTCCTTCGGGGTTCTTATGCCAAACAATGCTCTGGCCGCCTGATTCATATGAATGATGTTAAGCTGATAATCTACCGTAATCAAAAGCCCCGGCATAGCGTTGACAATTTTGTTGGAATAACTTTCCTGCCGTTCTCTCATATAGGGAACACACATGGAAATCTCAGCTTTATTCTCACTGATGGCCATAGCTTTCTCCCGGCAGGTATCGTATCCGCAGGCTCCACAGTTTAATTCATCCTTCGGGGAGAACTTACCCATCTGTGCCAGGATATCCTGAATTTCCTCCTGGGAGGCCAGTTCCTTCTTATGACGCACATAAGTACCGAATTCCCTGGTCAGATCCGGTCCGTCTTCAATAGAATAATCCAGCCCGTAATTGGGAACTCCGTGTTCCAAAGACGCATTGCGGATAGATAACATGGCATCTAAAAGCTTTCTTTGTCCTTTCTGGAAGGAAGGACCATCAATACAGCCATTGAGACAGGAGCTTAATTCCAGAAAACAGTTATCGTAGCTGCTATCCTCCAGCTCCTCCAAAATCTTTTTACAATTATCCATTCCGTGAATCGACAGATACTTCTGTCCGTCCAGGGGACGCATGGCCAGAGTAATTCCATCGGGAAGCGCCATCACTCTGGATAAATACCTGTCAGGATAAACCTCTCCCTCCTGTACAGACAGTCCTTCCCGCTCCAGCCATTCATTTAATTCCTGAAACGTAATGACGTAATCCACGTAATTTTCCGATTCCTTCAGCTCAGCCATAGAGGAAATGCAAGGGCTTATGTAAACTACTTTTGCCTGTGGATATTGTTGTTTGAGATATTTCCCATGAGACTGCATCATAGACAGGACGGGCGCCAAATAAGGCACCAGCGAGGGATAATGCTTCTCGATCATCTGGACAATCACCGGACAGGCAGAAGAAATAGTCATTTTCTGCTGCTTTCTCTCCTGCAGCACTTTTTCATATTGTTTTTTCATCAGATAAGCCCCCTGGGCAGCCTCAAAGGCTTCTGTAAATCCCAGTTTTTTCATAGCAGCAGCCAGACGCTTAAAGCCCGGCACACCGAATTTCGCCAGATAGGCAGGATGAATGGATGCGATCATCTGTTCTCCATTTGCTATGCCTTTCTCCACATCTGGAATTCGATTTAACTCCACCTTGGCATTCTGGGGGCAGATTACGGTGCATTTTTCACAGAGAATGCACTGGCTCTCAATAATCTGAGCCTGATGATTTCTTACTTTGATTGCCTTTACCGGGCAATAACGGACGCATTTGTAACAGTTTTTGCAATTTACCTTTTTAAATTGCAGGATGGTTGATAAATCTACTGCTGCTTCCACAAAATATTCCTCCTTAAAAATGGATTTTAATCTATGACGTATTTGGGAAAATAGAAAAACCCGGAACATCTTAACCATTAAGACTTCCGGGCTTTATGTCTTCAACTGCACAACGTGCAGATATTCTCTGGCGTAGGCATGTGGGAATCGAACCCACCCAGGACGCTCCTAACGCCCAACACTGGTTTTGAAGACCAGGAGGCACACCAGTTACCTTACTACCTACATAGTTACATAAATATAACGTAATTATAACATATTTTCCCCTGTCAGTCAATCGATTATCGATAGGGCCCCCATTCACTTTCTGCCCCGGTCTTTCTTGTCACTTTTATCGTATCCATATATTCCAATATCATTTTTGCGCATTTTCTGCTTGTACCAAATGTATCGCGGACCTGGCCAATGGAAATAATGGGCTGTTCCTTCAGCATCTGCTGTACCTGAGCCTTTGCCTCATCCATATATTCTTTCAGGGTATACGTATCTTCCGATACTTTTACCACCCTTCCTTCTTCCCGTAGAAGATTCAATATGTCATCTTGTACCTCGCCGGCAGCGCCCGGATGATGAACATCCGTGTATTTCACAAAATCATATTTTCCTTTTGAAAAACAATCCAATAAGGTCCTGGACACTTGCTGATAACTATCATCTCTTGGAATCACATGTTCCGGAGTGCAAAGATATTCCTCCACACGGCTGATCTTTCCCTGACTCTCCCACAAATCCACAATCCGGCCGAAGACATTCGGCTTGATATTTTTGAAATACATCATCTGCACTTCTGCTTTTTTCATTCCATGGCGATAGGGATACTTTCTCTGATATGATCGAAGCTTCTCAAGCAAAGCCTGCTCTTCTGCCATGACCCGATCTGAAGCCCAGACATACGTATCCTTTTTCATGGGAAACGTATAAACCTGGCCACACTCCTGCAGCCACCGTACATCCTTCTCAATCTCATCCAGAGACAACGCCGTAAGCTTCGCCAATTCCGAGAAGGTAATCAACGTATCCCCATGGGCTTTCACATGCAATTCAATCACATCAGTAGAAGATCCGGATTCTTTCTGCTTCAATTCTTCTATGATTTCCTCATGAAAACGCTTCTTCACTTTGGGATTAGGCTCCAAAATCACGCCGCCTCCAATAGTCTCCATAGGGGAATAGAATCGCACAATAAATTTGTCCCCGCGTCTGACGGCAATCTCTTCCTCCAAACGGAGCTGCACATAACCACTTTCTCCCGGTTGCAGTTCTTCCTGATCCAGAAGAACTGCACGACATAATACTTCACTGGTACCTGTAAAAAAGTGAAGTCTCATACGGTTGGTCAACAATCTATCGGAAGATTCCAGCATCTGCAGCTTCACATCCAATAGAGAAGTATTCTTCATACTGTTTACCGGTGCCAGCACACAGCCTCTTTCCATCTCACTTTTCTTAATATTGGAAATATTAATGGCCACACGCTGTCCTGCCAGGCATTCTTCTTTCTCTTCTCCGTGAACTTGAATACTGCGAATCTTACATTCCTTTCCAGTAGGATACGCTTCCAAAGTATCCTCTTTTGTGATTCTGCCAGAGACCAGGGTTCCCGTCACCACTGTCCCAAATCCTGACATGGTAAAGACTCGGTCAATGGGCAGCCTGGGAATGGTATGGATTTCCTTCTCCACCACCTGCTGACTGGTCATAAAAGTGATGGTTTTGATCAACTCGTCCAAACCATCTCCTGTGGCAGAAGATACCTTCACCAAAGGTGACTCTGCCAGAAAGGTGTTCTGCAATTCTTCCCGAACCTCTTCTTCCATAAGCTCCAGCCATTCTTCATCCACCAGATCACATTTATTCAATACCACAATACTCTTCTCAATACCAAGCAGATGCAAAATATCCATATGCTCTCTGGTCTGAGGCATAATTCCCTCATCTGCCGCAATGACCAAAAGCACCAAATCCATGCCCACCACGCCAGCAACCATATTGTGTATGAATTTTTCATGCCCAGGTACATCTACAATCCCTGCTCTGTTACCATTGGGAAGATCAAAATACGTAAAACCCAGATCAATGGTAATTCCCCTTTTTTGTTCTTCCAGCCATCGGTCCGTATTTCTTCCCGTCAATGCCTTAATCAATGTCGTCTTTCCGTGATCAATATGACCGGCCGTACCAATAATGATATTTTTCATTTTCTTCTGCTCCTAATGTACTGATTTTATAAAATATCAGAAAACTGGCTGACCACCAGTTTAAAATCCTTGCTGTTCATGGTTCTCACATCCAAAAGAATTTCATCATTGACAATCCTGCCAAACATGGGGATAGAACAATGATGCATCTGCTCTTCCAGCTTCGTCACACTGATCTGCTCCGGACGAATGGCTACTGCCATACTGGGAATCGTCTCCTGAGGCAGAGAACCGCCTCCCACCTGAGAACAACAGGGACGCAGCGACACATGAATGGAAAGGTTGGCTGCTTTCAGCATTCTACATAGCTTTTTGGCATCCTTTACGGTTTCATCGTCTGTTTTCCCAATCATACGCAGTGTGGGAATATTTTTTACTGCCTTTTCTTTGGACAGATATTCCCGAAGGACCAGTTCCAATGCAGCTACTGTAAATTTATCGATGCGCAACGCTCTGGTCAAAGGATGTCTTTTTAACACTTCAATATATTTTATCTTTCCCACAATGATACCGGCCTGTGGGCCGCCCAAAAGTTTGTCTCCGCTGAAGCAAACAAGATCTGCACCGCCAGCGATGGATTCCTGTACGGTAGGTTCATGGGACAATCCAAACCTTTCCAGATCCACGAAAGCGCCGCTTCCCATATCCTCCACCAACGGGATGGAATATTTTGCAGCAAGAGGAGCCAGCTCTCCTATTTTTACAGACTCTGTAAATCCTACAATTTTATAATTACTGGTGTGAACCTTTAAAATCATGTTCGTGTTTTCTGTAATTGCTCGTTCATAATCTTCCAAACGAGTTTTATTGGTAGTTCCCACCGCAGTCAAAACACTTCCGCTTTGTTCCAATACATCGGGAATCCGAAACTTCCCGCCAATCTCAATCAGCTCTCCATGGGAAATGACAGTCTCTCCTCCTTTTGCAAGTGCACTGAGAATCAAAAGCACTGAAGCAGCATTGTTATTGACAGCCATGGCGGCCTCAGCGCCAGTCAGTTTACAAAGCAGCTCCTCAAAATGAGAGTAACGTTCCCCTCTTCTACCCGCATCCAAATCATATTCCATATTGGAATATCCACAGACCACTGATGCTATTTTTTTGAAATGTTCTTCATTGATGGGAGCACGTCCCAAATTGGTGTGTAAAATTGTTCCTGTTCCATTGATCACAGGACGTATATTTGGTCTTTGTTTTTCCTTCAGCTGTTCTTTAACCATATCGGTCAGATGCGGCAGCTTTTCTTTCATTCTTATTTCCAAATCATTTTCTGTCTCCTGCCCATCTTTCCATTGGCTGATTTCTGCACGCAGCTTCCCTAATTCACACTGAATAGTCTCTTTTACAGTATCGCGGCCATACTCCTCAATACAACTCTGTAATTCAACATCCTCAAGCAATGTTTTCACATTGGGAAGACATCGATATAGCTCACACTTCTTCATCCTCCGCCTCCTGCCCAGTAATCTCAGAGTATATTTGACAGTTGCTTTTACAATTTGAGTGATTGGCCATGCTGCACACAACCAATCACCCAAAAAGAAAGTTTATACTATTTTATGATCCACGGATTTCTCCGCACTTCGTGGTATCATTTTATTCAGCTTTTGCCACCTTTACGGCGCATACCTTATACTCCGGTGTACTGGAAATACCATCCAGCGCATCGCTGGTCAGCCAGTTACAGCTGCCTTCCAGGTAATGGAACGGCATCCAGCATTCGCCCTTGTTGGTTTTGCCTGAAACACGAGCCTCTGCCTGGATCGTTCCACGGCGGGAGGACACGGATACAAGCTCTCCATCCAAAATTCCCAGAGCGTTTGCATCTGCTGTATTTAATTCAATGAAGGAGCTTCCTGCAATCTCATTAATTCCTTCCGTCTTATCCGTCATTGCACAGGCATTATAATGATACAGAATACGCCCCGTCATCATCAGCAACGGATATTCTTCATCCGGCAGCTCTGCAGACGGCTTATAAGCAGCAGGACGAAAATACCCAAGTCCTCTTGCAAATTTACCAACATGCATAATCGGTGTACCAGGATGATCTTTGGAGATACATGGCCACTGAAGACCTTTTCCGCCAACCTCTTCACTGTCCAGCCGTTCATGACTGATACCGGCAAAACTTGGTGTCACGGATGCAATCTCGTCCATAATCTGTGCAGGTGTCAAATGTGGCTGTGGATATCCCATGCGATTCATGATTTCTGTGAAAATCCAGGTATCCGGCCTTGTCTCTCCGGCGATTTCCACAGCTTTACGAACACGCTGAACGCGGCGTTCTGTATTTGTGAAGGTTCCTTCCTTTTCTGCGTAGGAACGTCCAGGCAAAATAACATCTGCCAGTTTCGCAGTCTCCGTCATGAACAATTCATCTACCACAAAGAAGTCAAGGGATTCCAAAGCTTTTATTACATGGTGTGTGTTGGGGTCGGTACGAACCGGATCTTCTCCGAAAATAAGAAGACCTTTGATGTCTCCTGAAATCATCTTCGGGAAACAGTCTGTGGCTTTTGTTCCGATTTCATGATTCAGTTTCACGCCCCATGCTTCTTCAAATTTTTCTACAATTCCGGGGGCAGCAATATTCTGATATCCCGTAAACTGGTTGGGTGATGCTCCCATGTCACAGGCACCCTGTACGTTGTTCTGGCCACGGATTGGGTTTACACCACATCCCGGACGTCCGATCTTACCTACCATCATTGCCACGTTGGACAGAGACATTACGCCTTCTGTTCCCGTGTGGTGTTCCGTAACACCAAGACAGTACATAATAGGTGCTCTATTGGCAGTTGCATAAATTCTCGCAGCCTCGCGCAATTGGTCTGCGTCAATTTGACAGATCTCAGCTACTTTCTCTGGTGTGTAATCCTTCACCATCTCCTTCATAGCCTCGAAATTCTCAGTACGTTCTTCAATAAACTTCTGATCAACCAGACCTTCTTCAATAAAAATATGCATCAAGCCATTGGCAAATGCGACATTTGTACCAGGTCTCAATTTCAGATGTATGGTTGCTTTCTTTGACAGGTCAATATCACGGGGATCCACTACGATGAGCTTTGCCCCCCTTGCTACTGCCTGACGAACCTGCATTCCAATAACCGGATGTGCTTCTTCCGGGTTGGAACCCACAAGCATGATAGCATCTGATTCATGGGTGATATCGTAAATCGTGTTTGTCATGGCTCCTGAGCCTAAAGTGGTTGCCAGACCGGCAACAGTAGGAGCGTGTCAAACGCGCGCACAGTTATCGGTATTGTTGCTTCCAAACGCCGCTCTCACCATTTTCTGAAGCATGTAAATATCTTCATTGGTGGAACGTGAGCACGCAAAACCGGCCAGTGCGTCACCTCCGTAATTAGTTTTGATCTCTGAGAATTTGGAAGCCACTAAGTCAAGCGCTTCATCCCAGGTTGCCTGTTCAAATTCACCAGTCTCTTTGTTCTTAATCAGAGGATGGCGGATTCTTGTCTTGTGATCTACAAAATCAAAGGAGCCACTGCGTCCTTTTACACAGAGAAGGCCTCTGTTGGAAGGGCCGTCAGCGCCTTTTACGTCTACAATCTTACCGTCTTTTACGATGAGATCCATCTGACATCCGGTCGCACAGTGAGGACATGTGGTCCGAACAACCTTATCTACCTGATATGCACGGTATTTCTTTCTTCTCTTCATGGAGAGTGCTCCGGTAGGACAAGCCTGTACACAGTTACCGCAGGACTCACAGGTTCCCTCTGCCCAAACCTTCTCAGGAGCAGCGCCGATCACAGACTGGAAACCTCTTTCCATGGTATCGATGGCAGCTCTTCCTACGATTTCTGTACAGGTATTGACACATCTGTGGCAGAGAATACAAAGACTTGGATCATAGGAAAAGAATTTATTGCTCTCATCCTTAGGCAGAGAAGTCATCTCGCCCTCGTAGCTGGTCTCTTCCAGGCCGTACTCAAAGCATAAATCCTGTAATTTACAGTCACCGTTTGCCTCACATGAGAAACAGTGAACATTGTGGTCAGAGAGAAGCAGATCCAGAGTCTTTTTTCTGGAATCAATGACTTTTTCTGACATGGTCTGTACTTCATCACCTTCGGATACCTGAAGGGTACAGGCCGTATCTATTTTAGATCTTCCGTTATTTGTGACCTCTACTACGCACATACGGCAGGAGCCGTCTGGCAGCAGATCCTCAATATAACAGAGCGTTGGGATTGTAATTCCTGCCTGCTTTGCAGCCTGGAGTATGGTGGTGCCCTTCTCCACTTCTACAGGAATCCCATCAATGGTTAAATGAATCATAGTTTTCCTCCTATTACTGAATACTGATGGCATCAAATGAGCAGTTGTTCATACAGTTGCCGCACTTGATACATTTCGCAGTATCAATGACATGTGCCTCTTTCTTATTGCCGGAAATTGCGTTGACCGGACAATTTCTCGCACACTTGGTACATCCTTTACATTTATCCGGATCGATCACATAGTTCTTCAATGCCTTACATACGTGAGCACGGCACTTCTTCTCCTGAATGTGCTCGATATACTCGTCGCGGAATGTATCCAGTGTACTGATGACCGGAAGGGGTGCGCTCTTTCCAAGTCCGCAGAGTGAGCGGGCTCTTACAAAGTCAGCTGTCTCTTTCAGCTTGTCAAGATCTTCCATTCTTCCTTTGCCGTCTACAATCTTCTCCAAAATCTCCAGCATACGTTTTGTTCCGATACGGCAGGGGCCGCATTTTCCGCAGCTCTCACGCTGTGTGAATCCCATGAAGAAACGGGCTACTTCCACCATACAGGTGTTTTCATCCATAACTACGAGACCGCCGGAACCCATAATAGCATTAAACTTCTTAACGGAGTCAAAGTCAAGAGGCTGATCCAAATGTTTGTCCACCAGACATCCACCGGATGGTCCTCCGATCTGTACGCCCTTAAACTTGGCATCGCCTTTCAGACCGCCGCCGATATCATAGATGATCTCCCGAAGTGTGGTTCCCATTGGGACCTCGATCAGACCTGTATTTGCGATTGCTCCTGTGATGGAGAAAGTCTTTGTTCCCGGGCTTCCTTCTGTACCGATGGTCCTGAACCAGTCAGCGCCCTTTAAGATGATCTTCGGTACGTTGGCATAGGTCTCCACGTTGTTGAGGACAGTCGGCTTCTCCCAGAGTCCTTTCTCAACGGTACGAGGCGGTTTTACACGAGGCATACCTCTCTTACCTTCTATGGAAGCTGTCAGGGCACTGCCTTCGCCGCATACAAATGCTCCGGCACCGCGATTTAAATGCAGGTGGAAATTGAATCCGCTTCCCAGAATATTCTCTCCCAGAAGTCCATATTCCTCCAACTGTGCCATCGCATGTTTCAGTCTCTTAACTGACAAAGGATACTCTGCACGTACATAGATATAACCATTCTCTGCACTGACTGCATATCCTGCGATCAGCATACCCTCGATCAGCTTATAAGGATCACCTTCCATTACGGAGCCATCCATAAATGCTCCCGGGTCACCCTCATCACCATTACAGACGATGTAACGCTCTTTCTCTTCCTGACGGAGCACCTGCTTCCATTTTCTCCCTGCAGGGAAACCGCCGCCTCCACGGCCTCTCAATCCGGATTTGTCAACCTCGTCTACCACTTCCTCCGGAGTCATCTCTCCGATGGCCTTTGCCAAAGCTGAAAAACCGCCTGCTGCTATGTACTCATCAATAGACTCAGCATCGATGTTTCCGCAGTTTTCCAATACGATACGTGTCTGTTTTTTCAAAAATGGGATATCCATGGGATGTTCGTAGACTTCCTCGCCATCTTTATGAAAAAGGCGGGTAACCGGTCTTCCATTTTTGACTGTCTCTTCAATGATTTCCTTACAATCCTCCACCTGTACCTTTACGTACTGATAATCGTAAGGCTCAATACGAACCAGGGGGCCGTACTCACAGATTCCCTGACATCCTGTCTTTAATGTTCCCACATGGGGAAGGTCCTTCTGCATTTCTACCTCCACCTGCATCATATCGGCGGTAAGTCTTGATAATTCATCATAAATCTTCTGAGCACCGGTAGCCATACATCCGTTACCTGAACAAACAAGGATCCTGCATGTATACGCATTTACGGCCTCCTGCACCTTTTTACGATGCTGTTTTAATGCCTCTATACTTGTAATTTTCATGCTTCTTCTCCTTTCAGTTCATGAATCAGCTCAACCGCTTTCTCCGGTGACATCTTTGGGTGAACTTCATCATTGACGGTACAAGCCGGAGCCAATCCACAGGCGCCAAGACAAGATACCGTCTCCACAGTAAACATCATGTCCTCTGTGGTATGCTTCTTCTCTGTCAGTCCCAACTCCTTCATAAATGCTTCCTTGACCGGCATGGAATGTCTGACGTGGCAGGCTGTTCCGTCACAAACCTTGATCACGAATTTGCCTTTCGGTTCAAATGAGAAGTTCTCATAGAACGTGGCAACGCTGAATGCCTTTGCCTCTGAAATTCCAATCTGTGAGGCAACATAGGTCAGCAGCTCACCGGGCAGATAACGATATTCTTCCTGAATATCCTGCATGATCGGAATCAGTGAACGGGGTTTTTTGCCATAGCTTTCAATGATTTTGTCAGCCAACCGGTAGTAACTTTGATCTAACATCCTTTCCCTCCTTATTTTTATGATTTTCCAAAAAAACGGCCCTCAAAACCCGCTATACGGAGAAACCCTGTCTTTAAAAACCAAAAAAAAAAAAAAAAAAAAGGTTGGCAGAAGTACAAATGACTAGTGGAGGT
>CAMQZX010000105.1 GCA_947039785.1 uncultured Lachnospiraceae bacterium
ATATAGATGTTAATCTGACATATTTAAGAAAAATAAAGGAGAGATTATTATGATAGCAGATAAAATGAAACCTTTTGTACAGAATAATTCAGCTATCCGTGAAATGTTTGAAGAGGGAAATCGCCTTCGCGGAATTTACGGAGCAGAAAACGTGTTTGATTTCAGTCTTGGAAATCCCAACGTTCCTGCGCCAGCAGAAGTAAAACAGGCAATTTTAGACCTTCTGGAAGAGGAAGATCCGGTAGTGCTTCATGGATACATGAACAATGCAGGATTCCCTGATGTAAGAGAAAGTATTGCAAACTCTCTGAACAGAAGATTTGACACAAAATTCCATGCTGGAAATATTATTATGACAGTGGGGGCCGCCAGTGGCTTAAATGTAATATTAAAAACCATCTTAAATCCCGGCGAGGAAGTGGTGGTGTTTGCTCCCTATTTCCTGGAATATGGTTCCTATGTGCGCAACTACGATGGTGTACTTGTAGAAGTATCCCCAAATACCGAGACCTTCCAGCCAAACCTGGAAGAATTTGCTACAAAACTCAGTCCTCGTACGAGAGCCGTTATTGTGAACACACCTCACAACCCCACTGGTGTTGTATATTCTGAAGAGACTATTAAGAAAATCGCTGAGATTCTGGAAGAGAAACAAAAAGAATATGGAAATCAGATTTTCCTGATCTCTGATGAGCCATATCGTGAGCTGGCCTACGATGGAGTGAAAGTTCCATATCTGACCAAATACTATAAAAATACTGTAGTAGGTTATTCCTATAGTAAATCTCTTTCACTTCCAGGGGAGCGTATCGGCTATCTGGTAATTCCCGATGAGTTGGAAGACAGTGCCACGGTATTCCAGGCAGCATCCATTGCAAACCGTGTACTTGGATCTGTAAATGCACCTTCTTTGATTCAGAAAGTTATTGGAAGATGTGTGGACGCTCAGGTGGATCTGGAATATTATGACAGAAACAGAAAGACTTTATACGAAGGATTGATAAAATTTGGATTTACTTGTGTAAAACCTCAGGGAGCATTTTATCTGTTCGTGAAATCTCCAGTTGCTGATGAGAAAGAATTCTGTGCTGCTGGTAAGAAATACAATATTCTGATGGTACCAGGAAGCTCATTTGCATGCCCTGGATATGTACGTCTTGCCTACTGTGTATCCTATGAAAATATCTTAAATTCTCTGCCTGCTTTTGAAAAACTGGCAAAAGAATATTTTTAATAGCCCATTTTTCTATTTCACTTATATAAATGATCAGGGGGACAAAGAAGATTTTTTGCTCCCTTGATCATTAACAAACAGAACATACAGGGAGGTAAACAATATTGCCATTAAAACAATTGATTATTAATCCAGGCTCCACCAGTACAAAGCTGGCTATTTATGAGGATGCCAAGGTACTTATTCAGGAAAGCATTACCCATGATACAGAATATTTGTCACGTTTTGAGAAAATTCCGGATCAGATTCCTTTCCGTATGGAAGCCATCCGCAAATTTATGGAGGATGCAGGAGTCAAAGAAGAAGAGTTAAGTGCCGTGGTTGGAAGAGGCGGTCTGGTTCCAGGTCTGCATACCGGTGGCTATGAGGTGACAACATCTCTGTATCATGCTTTGGAAAATGATAAAATCAGTTCTCCTCACGCTTCTAATCTGGGTGGGTTGCTGGCTCGCCAAATTGCAGAACCTCTGGGGATTCCGGCATACATTTATGATGCGGTTACATCCAGTGAGTTAAGTGATGTGGCTGAGATTACAGGAATTCCGGCCATCACAAGACAGAGCATGTGCCACGTGTTAAACAGCCGTGCCATGGCAATCCGTTATTCCAAAGAGCAGGGTGTAAATTACGAGGATCAGACTTATCTGGTTGCCCATCTGGGCGGCGGAGTTTCTGTCAGTGTTCACTCTCATGGAAAGATTGTAGACTCTATGGGTGATGACGACGGACATTTTTCACCGGAGAGATCCGGAAGTGTACCGCTTTTGGAGCTGGTTGAAATTTGCTACAGCGGAAATTATACAAGAAATGATATGAAGAAACGGGTAAGAGGACGAGGCGGTATGTTCGCTCATCTTGGAACCAGCGATTGCCGTGAGATTGAAAAGAGAATTGCAGAGGGAGATACTCATGCAGACTTGATTTTCCGCGCACAGGTATATCAGATTTCTAAAGCCATCGGTCTTTTATCTGTCACAGTAAAAGGTAAGATTGATGCTATTATTCTTACAGGAGGCATGGCTTATTCACAGGCTCTGACAAAACAGATTACAGAGTATGTGGATTGGATTGCTCCGGTTAAGGTAATGCCTGGAGAAAATGAGATGGAAGCTCTTGCTATGGGGGGCATGAGACTTCTGAAAGGAGAAGAGAAAGTAAACGTATATTGATTCATTGAAGATAAATTGCAGATTTGTGAATAGATACTATATAACGGAGTTATGATTGAAAACTCTACATAAAACTTTTTTCATTGGTGTGCTGATTGTCTGTTGTTTCAGGTATACAGTACTGTGTACCTGAAACATGGGTAATCAGTATTTTTTGTTTGGGAGTGAAGCAAAGATGCATATGCACCTATGATACGGAGGGAACGCTTATGGAAAATAAAGGAAATGAAGGTTTTAGCAGCTTTTTTGGTTTTTTGATGGTTATGATCGGCTTTGCAGTCGGCATTGGAAGCTTATGGAGATTCCCCTATGTGTGCGGAACAAATGGAGGCGCACTGTTTATCCTGGTTTATACAATTATCATCCTGTTGGTTGGTATTCCGCTGCTTACTGCGGAGATGACTATTGGTTACAAATCACAGAAGACTGCCATCAGTGCATACGAGGATTTGGAACCTAAAGGATCAAAATGGCATTTTGCAGGATTTGTACATGCCGCAGCAGGTCTGATGATTTTATCTTATACAGTACCTATTTACGCCTGGGTACTGACTTATATCTACCGGACAGCGACAGGATTTTTTGTTGGCATGGACGCTGCTGGTATTTCAACTGCTTTTGATGCCCTCAACGGAGATTACAAAACACTCTTTATAGCAGCGATTATAAACTGGGCACTTACAGCTTTGGTAGTAAGCCGCGGATTGCAGGGGGGCGTAGAAAAGCTTTCCAAAGTAATTCTTCCTGCACTGGCTGTTATCATGGTTGTATGTATTATCATTGGTCTGCGCATCCCTGGAGCAACCAAAGGTCTTAGCTTTTTGTTTACTCCTAAGGTAGAGAATTTTACATTCTCTTCTCTTGCAACTGCTATTTCCCAATCCTTCTATGCATTGGGACTTGCCATGCTGGGCGGTATCGTGTTTGGAGGCTGCATTAAAGATAAGAAAGCGAATATTTCTAAAAATGCGACAATTATCAGTGTAGCTATTATTTTTGCCGGTATTGCTGCTGGTTTGATGATCTTCCCAATCGTGTTTGCCTTCAATTTGGAACCGGCTGCTGGAGTCAGCTTATCCCTGATTACTCTGCCAAATGCATTTAATGCAGTAAAAGGCGGAAGAATTCTTGGAACAGTATTCTATATTGGATTCTATATTGCAGCGTTTTCCTCCTCAATGGGCGTATGTGAAGCTGTTGTGTGTACATTGATGGATAGCTTGAAATGGACACGTAAGAAGGCTTTAATTGTTACTCTTACAATTGCCGTGGTTGTGGGAAGTGCAAGTTTGATGAATACAGCTGTTTTTGATAAGCTGGATATTCTTACTTCCAATTATCTTCTGGTAATCGGTGGATTCTTGATCTCCATTTTTACAGGATGGATCTGGGGCGCAGACAATTTCCTGGATGCTGCCAATGTGAAAAATGGATTCGTAAGAATGTGGCTGAAGGTTTGTATTAAATTTGTTTGTCCAATCGCCATTGCGATTACATTCCTTGGAAATTTTATTAATTTTTAGATATTCATGACTCATCTGGCATGGAGATGTGTTGTGAGAGAAAGGGGCCTGCAAAGATTTTGTCAGGCCCCTTTGATTTTTTGGAGAAATATTTCTATTGATGCAAAGCGGTCACTGTCGGGAATTGTTTTTACACTTGCGAAAACAACCAGAATTTGCTAAACTTAAGTTAATAAATGACAGAGGCTGTCCTAGTATGTGGGACAGGCTCTGGAGAGTCGGGAGTTTTATCCTGGCTTTTGCATTTAATTCTCAATGCATAAAGGAGCGATAAAAATGGGGAACAAAGTAACATTTGATTATTCAAAAGCAACAGGGTTCATCAGAGATCATGAAGTGGAATCCATGAAGGGAATCGTGGAGGCTGCCAAAAGTAAATTAGTAGCCAAGACCGGTGAGGGAAATGATTTCCTTGGATGGATTGATCTTCCGGTGGACTATGATAAAGATGAGTTTGCCAGAATCAAGAAAGCGGCTGAGAAGATTCAGTCTGATTCTGAGGTATTGTTGGTAATTGGTATCGGCGGTTCTTATCTTGGAGCACGTGCAGCCATCGACTTTTTAAGACATGGCTTCTATAATAATATCAGCAAAGAGGCAAGAAAGACCCCTGAGATTTATTTTGCAGGTAACAGCATCAGCAGCTCCTATATCAAAGGTTTAATTGATGTAGTTGGAGACAGAGATTTCTCCATTAATATTATTTCCAAGTCAGGAACAACCACAGAGCCAGCCATTGCTTTCCGTGTGTTCAAGGCAATCCTGGAGAAGAAATACGGCAAGGAAGAAGCTGCCAAGAGAATCTATGCAACTACAGATAAGGCTCGCGGAGCTTTGAAGAATCTGGCTACTGAGGAAGGATATGAGACCTTCGTGGTGCCGGATGATGTGGGCGGACGTTTCTCTGTATTGACAGCTGTTGGTTTGCTTCCGATTGCTGTCAGCGGAGCTGATATTGATAAATTGATGGAAGGTGCTGCATCTGGCCGTGAGCTGGCACTGAACAGTGCATATGAAGAAAATGACGCGCTTCTTTATGCTGCAATCCGTAACATCCTTCTTCGCAAAGGAAAAGGCGTTGAGATTCTTGCCAACTATGAACCAAGCCTGCACTATACATCTGAGTGGTGGAAACAGCTTTACGGAGAGAGTGAAGGCAAAGACCAGAAGGGTATCTTCCCTGCATCTGTAGATTTAACCACAGACTTGCACTCCATGGGACAGTTCATTCAGGATGGTGCGAGAATCATGTTTGAGACTGTATTAAATGTGGAAGAGTCCTCCGCAGAAGTAATTCTGGAAGAAGAGCCTGTAGACTTGGATGGTCTGAACTATCTGGCAGGCAAGACGGTAGACTTTGTAAATAAGAGTGCCATGAACGGAACAATTCTGGCACACACCGATGGTAATGTACCAAACCTGATGGTGAAGATTCCTGCACAGAACGAGTTCTATTTAGGACAGTTGTTCTACTTCTTCGAGTTTGCATGTGGTGTCAGTGGATATATCCTTGGCGTAAACCCATTCAACCAGCCAGGCGTAGAAAGCTACAAGAAAAACATGTTTGCACTCCTTGGCAAGCCAGGCTTTGAAAAAGAACGCGAAGAGTTGATGAAGAGACTGTAATCTGTTTTGAAAAGCATCTTAAATGAACAGATTTAAAGAAAGATTTTTTGTTTGTAATTTATCTTCCTGTAAGATAAATAATATTCGTTATAGGAAAACCTTATAAAATCAGATTGATTAGAGCGTGAATAAAGGGCTGTACTCACATGGTCATTATCCTTGTAAGTACAGCCCTTTTGGTGTCTGGCATGTGTAAAAAGATCTGTTGAATCTTTTTTGAGATCGCTATCCTTCCTCAATCACCTGAATCTCCAGAAAGTCAAAATCAATCTGCTCTATAAAATTATCCTGGGTAAAACGTGTCTTGTCATGGCGTTTAAACTCCAGAACGGTAGAGTCCAGCCAAACAGGAACTCCTAAATCCAGCTCATAGCAAATCCCTTCCAATCCCCGGAATACCTTATGTGTTCTGGTATCATCGGATTCCTCTTCATAAACCGTATCGCGCAGCAGACGATTATCCTTAAAAATCTTCCCCCATAAACGAAACATGATAAAATCCTCCTTTGTGCGTAAGTGGTTTTAAGTATATCGGATTTTGTTGGAATTGTAAAGGGAGTTTTTGGTAGAAGAGGATTTTGCCTCCTCTACTGTTTTATGGAAATTACGGCATAACAGGCAGGCTGTCAAATCCTGGCTGTAAATCTTCGTCGGTTGGAATGTAGTCGCTCATTTCGCCGTTGTTGAACTTCTCGTAAGCTACCATGTCGAAGTATCCGGTTCCGGTTAAACCGAAGAGGATTGTTTTCTCTTCACCGGTTTCTTTGCACTTTAATGCTTCGTCGATGGCTACGCGGATGGCGTGGCTGCTCTCTGGTGCCGGGAGAATACCTTCTACCCGGGCAAACTGCTGTGCGGCTGCAAAAACAGAGGTCTGCTCTACAGAGCGTGCTTCCATCAGTCCATCATGATACAGCTGAGATAAGGTGGTGCTCATACCATGATAGCGGAGTCCTCCCGCATGGTTGGCAGACGGGATGAAGCCACTTCCTAGTGTGTACATTTTTGCCAGTGGGCAAACCATTCCTGTATCGCAGAAGTCGTAAGCGAATTTTCCCCTGGTAAAGCTGGGGCAGGATGCCGGTTCTACAGCGATAAACTGGTAATCCTGTTCACCCCGCAGTTTTTCACCCATGAATGGGCTGATCAGACCGCCTAAGTTGGAACCGCCGCCGGCGCAGCCAATGATGATGTCTGGTTTGATTCCATATTTATCCATGGCTGCCTTGGATTCAAGCCCGATCACGGACTGGTGGAGTAATACCTGATTCAATACACTTCCCAGTACATAGCGATATCCTTCCTGGCTGGTGGCTGCCTCTACGGCTTCAGAGATGGCGCATCCCAGACTTCCGCTGGTTCCTGGATGCTTCTCTAAAATTTTGCGTCCCACATTGGTGGTTTCAGATGGAGATGGTGTCACGGAAGCTCCGTAAGTGCGCATAACCTCACGGCGGAATGGCTTCTGCTCATAGGAAACCTTAACCATGTATACTTTGCAATCCAGATCAAAATATGCACATGCCATGGAAAGAGCTGTTCCCCACTGTCCTGCACCTGTCTCGGTGGTCACACCCTTTAAGCCCTGCTGTTTGGCATAATATGCCTGAGCGATGGCAGAGTTAAGCTTGTGGCTTCCGCTGGTGTTGTTGCCCTCGAATTTGTAGTAAATTTTGGCTGGAGTCTGTAACTTTTCTTCCAGACAGTAGGCACGTACCAGCGGTGAGGGACGGTACATTTTGTAGAAATTGCGGATATCCTCGGGAATGGGGATATAGGCTGTGGTATCATCCAATTCCTGGCGAACCAGTTCGTCACAGAATACCGGGCGCAGATCATCAAATGTCATGGGCTGTAAAGTGCCGGGATTCAAAAGCGGTGCAGGCTTATTTTTCATATCTGCACGGACGTTGTACCAGTCTTTGGGCATTTCTGATTCTTCCAGATAAATTTTATAAGGGATTTCTTTTGTTGCCATAAATCTTCTCCTGTTCTATTGATTTTATTCATTTATTTGTAACTGTGAAAGCATCGTACAACTGCTATCTGACAGAGCCTTATCTTCCTGCAAGATAAAACACTAAAATATTTATAACATACATTGATGCAAGGGTCAATGAAGGTGACTCATATTACTGTGAAAATTATATGAAATACGGAAATAAAAGGCTGTAATTATTGTGAATAATAACAGAATTATAAATCAGATTTCTTATAACTTGATCTTGGACAATGCGTCGGCAAAAGCGTTGTTTATCGGTTCTTCTTTCTGCTTTTTCAGATATTTCTGTACATCTTTTTTGGAAACACCGGCTCCTTCTTTTTCCCGGCGTGCCTTGAAAGCAGACAATTTCTCTTTGTGTCCGCAGCCGCAGATAAATAGTTCCTCTTCTCCTTTTTTAATCAATTCCATTTTCTTATGGCAATTAGGACAGCGGGCGTTGGACAGGCGGGCGATGGTTTCCCGGTGACCGCATTCTCTGTCCTGGCAAACCAGCATACGGGAGTTTTTGCCGTTGACCGCCAGCATGGGCTTGCCGCATGTGGGGCATTTTTTATTGGTCAGGTTATCGTGGCGGAAGGTTCCGTCCCCTGTTTTGATCTGGGAAATCAGCTCTTGGGTGTAATCTTCGATGTCGTGAAGAAAGACGGTTTTCTTCAATTGACCCTTGGCGATTTTTCCCAGCTTCATTTCCCAGTCGGCTGTCAGCTCCGGCTTTTTCAAATCCTCCGGTACCAGCTCCAACAATTGGCGTGCCTTGGAAGTAATATGGATTTCCTGTCCTTTCTTTTCCATGAGGAAGGAGTTAAATAGTTTCTCAATAATATCAGCCCTTGTGGCGACAGTGCCCAAGCCTCCTGTCTCGCCCAGTGTTTTGGCTGCTTTGGCATCGTGGGATTCCATATATTTTACCGGATTTTCCATGGCGGACAGCAGAGTTGCCTCGTTAAAATATGCAGGTGGCTTTGTCTTACCTGTGCTTAGGCGGATTTTGTCGATGGGGTATTTTTCCCCCTGTTTCATGGTAGGAAGGGACTGATCTTTCAGTGTCTGCTCAGAAAACTCTTCATCCTCTTCCTCCGATGGATTTTCGTAGACCTCTTTCCAGCCCATGGAAGTAATGATTTTTCCCTTGGCGGCAAAGTTCTCTCCCTGGCAGACTGCTTTCATGGTGGTCTGCTCGTATTCAAAAGGCGGGTACATTACACTGATAAAACGGCGTACCACCAGGTCATAAATCTTGCGTTCTTCGTTGGTCATATGGTCAAGCTGGACAAATTGCTCCGTAGGGATGATGGCGTGATGGTCGCTGACTTTCTTATCATCCACAAAAGCTTTGCTGGTTCGAAGGGGTTTCGTGATCAAAGCTCCTGCCAGCTTTTTATAAGGTCCTACGCCGCAGGCTTTCAGGCGTTCTTTTAAAGTGGGAACTACGTCAGATCCGATATAGCGGGAATCAGTACGGGGGTAGGTGAGGACCTTGTGGTTTTCGTAAAGTCTTTGCATTATGTTCAGTGTTTCTTTGGCGGAGAATCCGAACCGCTTGTTGGCTTCTCTTTGCAGCTCTGTCAGATCATACAGTCCTGGAGAAAATGTCTTTTTGGAGCTTCTCTCCACCTTCTTGATTTCCAGTGAGTGATTGTTTATAGATGACATAATCTTCTCAATCCGCTCTTTGGAGAAGGAACGGTATCCGCCGCTTTTGGCATCCTGCCAGGTCCAGCTGACCCCTTCGGCAATGCAGGTAATGCCATAATATTCCTCAGGCTTAAATTTCCTGATCTCTTCTTCCCGTTTGGCGATCATTGCCAATGTGGGAGTCTGGACACGGCCGCAGGAGAGCTGTGCGTTATACTTACAGGTCAAAGCTCTTGTGGCATTGATTCCAACCAGCCAGTCTGCTTCAGCGCGGGATACGGCGGCAGCGTATAAATTGTTGTAGTTGCGTCCGTCCTGAAGATGGGCAAAGCCTTCCCTGATTGCTTTGTCGGTTACAGAGGAAATCCACAGACGTTTGATGGGTTTGTGACAGTTGGATTTTTCCAGAATCCACCTTGCCACAAGTTCGCCTTCTCTTCCGGCATCGGTGGCGATGATGATGTCGCTCACGTCCTTCCGGTAAAGTTGGGTCTTCACTGCATTGTACTGCCTGGCAGTCTGTTTGATAACCACCAGCTCCATTTTTGGTGGAATCATAGGCAGATGCTCCATTTTCCACTCTCTGTATTTTTTGTCGTATCCTTCCGGGTCTGCCAAAGTCACCAGATGGCCAAGCGCCCAGGTGACGATATATTGATTGCCTTCCAGTGCACCGTTGATTTTTCGGGAGCATTTTAACACTCGTGCAATATCTCTGGCCACAGAGGGCTTTTCTGCGATTACCAATGATTTCATAAAATCCTCCAAATAATGTTTCTGTTTTTTATAAATGCGCTTGTCATTCTGAATTAGTATATCAATAATTTGATGAGATGGAAAGCGATTTTGTCCAGATGGATAAAGTTGTTTAGTACTTTAGCAGAATAGTATTTGAAACTTTTCCGTAAATACATTATAATAGAAAGCAATTGCGAATGGCAATGCCCGTAAGGGCTGAAATAGTGCGGAGCGAATTTACGCGGATGCAATCTAGAAAGAGGAGGACGATATTATGAAATTGTACGATAAAGGCGTATATCTGGTACGCGGTACCGAGATTGTGGAAGATGCTCAGACGGCAGGACTGAATGTATCTCAAGAAGAGGCTGCCAAGAATACCATCGCTTACAGTATTTTGAATAACCACAATATCAGTGGAAATATGGACAAGCTTCAGATTAAATTTGATAAGCTGACATCCCACGACATCACATTTGTAGGTATTATTCAGACTGCGCGTGCTTCAGGTCTGGAAAAGTTTCCTGTTCCTTATGTGTTGACAAACTGTCACAACTCTCTTTGTGCGGTGGGAGGTACCATCAATGAAGATGACCATATGTTTGGTCTGACCTGTGCGAAGAAATATGGTGGAGTTTATGTACCGCCTCATCAGGCTGTTATCCATCAGTTTGCCCGCGAGATGCTGGCTGGCTGCGGCAAGATGATTCTTGGTTCTGACAGTCATACCCGTTACGGCGCGCTGGGAACCATGGCCATGGGAGAAGGCGGTCCGGAACTTGTAAAGCAGCTTTTGAATCAGACATACGATATCAACATGCCGGGCGTTGTGGGCGTATACCTGAAGGGTACACCTGTTCCAGGTGTGGGACCACAGGATGTGGCGCTGGCAATTATCGGTAAAGTGTTTAATAATGGATATGTGAAGAATAAAGTGATGGAGTTTGTCGGACCTGGCGTTTCTAATCTGTCAGCAGACTTCCGTATCGGTATTGACGTTATGACCACAGAGACTACCTGCTTGTCTTCCATCTGGAGAACCGACGAGAAGATTCAGGAGTTCTATGAGATCCATGGCAGAAGTGAAGAGTATAAAGAGCTGAATCCGGGTGAGGTGGCTTACTACGACGGAATGATTGAGATTGATTTGTCTCAGATCAGACCTATGATTGCTATGCCGTTCCATCCCAGCAATACTTACACCATCGACGAGGTCAACGCCAACCTGGAAGACGTGCTTAATGATGTGGAGAAGCGTGCACAGGTGAGCCTGGATGGTAAGATTGATTTCACTCTGAAGAATAAAGTTATTGATGGAAAATTGTACGTGGATCAGGGAATTATTGCCGGATGTGCCGGCGGCGGTTTTGAGAATATCTGTGATGCGGCTGATATTTTAAGAGGAGCCAGCATTGGTAATGATAAGTTTACACTGAGCGTATATCCTGCAAGTACACCGATTTATATGGAACTGGCTAAGAATGGGGTTCTGGCTGATTTGATTCAGACAGGTGCCATTGTAAAGACTGCTTTCTGTGGTCCTTGTTTCGGAGCGGGTGATACACCTGCAAATAACGCATTTAGTATCCGTCACTCCACCAGAAACTTCCCGAACCGTGAAGGTTCTAAGATTCAGAATGGTCAGATTTCTTCTGTGGCTCTTATGGATGCTCGTTCCATCGCGGCAACAGCAGCAAACAAAGGATTTTTAACACCTGCCACAGAATTTGCAGGAGAGTACAGACATCCTCAGTATTTCTTTGATAAGACCATTTACGAGAACCGTATCTTTGACAGTCACGGTGTGGCTGACCCGGATACAGAGATTCAGTTTGGTCCAAACATCAAGGATTGGCCGAAGATGCCTGCGCTGGCAGAAAATCTGGTGCTGAAGGTGGTATCTGAGATTCACGATCCGGTAACTACCACAGACGAGCTGATTCCGTCAGGAGAGACTTCTTCCTATCGTTCCAATCCGCTGGGATTGGCTGAGTTTACACTTTCCAGAAAGGATCCGGCTTACGTGGGACGTGCCAAAGAAGTGCAGAAAGCAGAGACTGCCATTCAGAACGGAGAGTGTCCGCTGGATGTGCTGCCAGAGCTTGAACCTGTGATGGAGACGATCCAGAAGCAGTATCCGGAAGTGGGTAAAGGAAATCTTGGCATTGGAAGTACCATTTTTGCTGTGAAGCCAGGAGATGGTTCTGCCCGTGAACAGGCTGCTTCCTGTCAGAAAGTACTTGGCGGCTGGGCAAACATTGCCAATGAGTATGCGACCAAGAGATACCGTTCCAATCTAATCAACTGGGGCATGCTTCCATTCCTGATTCCGGAAGGCGAACTTCCATTTAAGAATGGAGATTATATCTTTGTGCCGGATGCGAAGAAAGCTGTGGAAGAAAAGACAGACAGCATTACTGCTTATGTGGTAAGGGATGAGCTTAAGGAATTTACTATGACTTTAGGTGAATTGACGGATGATGAGCGTGAGATTATTCTGAAAGGCTGCCTGATTAATTATAATAGAAGATAATAAAGAAGTAGGGGACCGGTACCATGACTTTGCCCAGGGTAGAGTGAGTGGACTGGTCTTCTTTATGTTTTGGATGATTTAAGTAGCACAAATATTCAAATAATTTAAAAAATAGTATCAAAATTAACAATTTTAATAGATTATAATGAATAATAAAGAATTTATTTAAATAAAAAACAAAAATAGTATTGACAAATAGAGGGGCTTCTGGTATTATATGTTCATAGCAAAAACAGACAAACACAGAAAACATTCCATTCATAGCATATATGTTACTGAAAAGGATGATTCAAAAATGGAGGTAAGGTCCAATGAGAACTACATAAACAATCTATCAATATGAGAGTGGTATTGCACAACAGCTCCTGCAAGAAAGTTTCAGTAGATGAATGAAAAGTAAAGATCCATAATATAACGTAAATGAACAGGATAAATACTACTGAATGATTTAATTGTTGGCACTTATATTGAATAGATACCACAAACCCCTTACAAGGCTTTCTGATTCGTGTAAAGAAACGAAGTCCAGAAAAGGTGTAACTACTTGTTGATTCCGGTTCTGAAAGTATTGATTATGATTAGAGGAAACAATTAGTTTCTGAAAAGATCAATAGAAATACCGAATAAGAAGAAATGGGAAAGACACTTTGAAATTCATTTTGAAATCTATGATAAACAAATAGTAACACTAAAATTATTAAGTAACAGGAGGTAGCATAAATAATTATTTATCATTACGCCTGTCTCTTATACACATCTGACGCTGCCGACGAAGCTAGAAGTGTAGAT
>CAMQZX010000106.1 GCA_947039785.1 uncultured Lachnospiraceae bacterium
AGGTCTGGGGAGTGTCTGTTAAGTCTTTTCGGGCATAGCAATACCGCCCACCATAACACCGTTTTTTTATATGGTGGGCGCTCGCCTTAAAAACTTATAAAAAGAAACAGAGCCGACGAACGCCTTTTTAAGCAACTTATAATCTTTGTTTTCCGCACGGAGATTTTCATTCAGCCGTCCTGCATTGACATTCAATTTCCTTGTAAGGGCGTTTGGCTGCATATCAACACCAAGATACCCGCATAGTTCGGTAGGAGTTCCTTCCCATGCTTTACTATCCGAAGAAAAAATTTCTGCAATCCTTTCAAGCAATGGCTCTGGCGGTTCTTTCCAAAGTTCCGTTTCTGCCTTTTGCAATTCCCAAAGTAAAGTTTCAGTATTGCGGACAAGGTACAGCTTCTGGTCTTGTTGGTCTCTGCCCGATATTTCAAGCGTGGCGGCATTGCCTGTCTGTTTTTCCTTTTGCAAAAGGAACGCACCGTCAGCCGCCCCAAGCAAGCCAGTAGTCCCCGAAATCATATCAAACTTATCATCAGAACCCTGCTTTCTGGTGTGGTGTACGAACAGGATACAGATACCATAACTATCTGCAAACTGCTTGAGCTTTGTAATGATTTCATAATCATTTGCATAACTGTAATTATCGCCGCCCACTTCCCTTACTTTTTGCAGCGTATCAATAATAATCAGCCTTGTATCGGTATGCTTTTTCATAAATTCCTGCAACTGTTCATCCAGTCCGTTGCCAAGATTACACGCCGAAACAGAAAAGAATAAATTATCTGCTCCATCTGTGCCAAACATACGGTACAGCCTTTCCTGCAGACGGCGGTAATCATCTTCAAGGGCAAGATACAGCACCGCCGCTTTGCGGACAGGGTAATCCCATAAAGGAATCCCCTTGCTGATATGGTAGGCAATCTGCGCCATCAGGAAACTCTTGCCGAGTTTCGGCGCACCTGCGAAAAGATAAGTGCCAGTGTAAAGCAGACCGTCAATCAGCGGCGGCTTGCTTGGATATACAGTATCGTATAATTCTGCCATAGATACCGTTTCAAGGACTTTGCTATTGTTTTTCGGCGGGTAATTGGATATACTGTTATTGTTTACATTAGGTGGCTGCCTTGTATCTGCGCCAACAGGTACGTTTCGGGCTCATGTCGTAGCATACCCGGTTGACATTGTCCACCTCTGCCAGGATCCTGTTTGTGATTTTCTCCAGAACATCCCAGTCAATTTTCTCGATGCTGGCTGTCATGGCATCGATGGTATTAATGGCGCGGATGATTACCATATATTCAAAGCATCTGGCATGATTCTTCATTCCCACAGACTTGAAGTCAGGCACTACGGTAAAATACTGCCATACCTTCTTATCCAGCCCTGCCTTGGCAAATTCCTCGCGTAAAATCGCATCAGACTCTCTCACTGCTTCCAGTCTGTCTCTGGTGATAGGCAGGCGCGCACCTCGTCCTTGAACAGCTGTTTCAAAGGTTCCACAAGCTCAAACTGCAAGTCTTCCGGCAAACCACCCACATTGTGATGGGATTTTACCATCTTGGCGGTTTTGGTTCCGCTTTCAATGATATCCGGGTAAATGGTTCCCTGTCCCAGGAAATCAATACCCTCCAGCTTTCGGGCCTCTTTTTCGAAGACACGGATAAATTCTCCGCCGATAATCTTACGTTTTTCCTCAGGATCATCCACACCGGCAAGTTTCCCTAAGAAACGCTCTGTAGCATCCACATAAATGAGATTTGCATGGAGCTGATTCCGGAATACCTCAATTACACTCTCAGACTCATTTTTACGCATCAGGCCATGGTTTACATGGACACAGACCAGCTGCTGTCCAATTGCCCTTAACAGCAATGCTGCAACTACGACATCTAATTTCACTTTAACATACCCATGGATTTTTACAATCCATGAATGATTATCTGGTATTGTAATCAAGTAAAACAGATAAATAAAGAGCATCCCAAAAGTCATTTTACCACTTTTGAGGATGCCCTCTGTTTTTCATTTATTCATATTTACTGAATACCCTGCACAGTAAAAAGGATTGCACATATGCCATAGCAGCAAATCCCACAAACGTCCACGCAATTGTTCCCACTACAAAGGTTCTGGATGTAAACAACGTGATTATAAAAAGTCCAATCTCAATTCCCAGAAGCACAAGTGTATATGGTATATGCGCAACGCTCAGAAACAGTGCATTTTTCATGGAGTGAAGTACTGTATTTTCAAACCTCGCAATATATGGAAACAGATACAAAAATACCAATCCCCATAATCCCAGCACCATGGCAAGGAGCAAACGCAGCATAATATACGTCATACCCTGGAAGACTCCAATCAACCGGAAATCCACAAACAGCAATATCGCAACTGCCGCCATGAACAGCCAGCAGATTGTCGCCGTTTTAAAATTCCGCTTATATGCCTTCAGATACTCTCTTATGATAGCTGGATCGCTCCCCCGTCCGAGCTTCATCGCAACTGTATATAACGCACTCAGCGCTGTTCCAATGGTAAAAACCGGTAAGGATGTTACCACAAAAATCAAATTCAGTGCAATGATATCTCCGACCCGGCCCAGAAACTTCATAACCGGGCTGTCAATTACAAAAAAATTCATCTCCATCAACTTCTTTCATAGTATAAGCAATTATTATTTACCTAAACGGATTACATTCCATGATGCTTTGTGAAGCATACTTGTCATAATTCCTCCATCCATAGAAGAACGGTTTACAGATTTTGGAAGGACCTTCTGCTCATTTACACAATTCACGATCTTAAGGTCAGAGTTTTCCAGAACAATATGCTCCAGCACTTTATATCCTTCCATACCGCGAACATCCGTTGTAAGCTGAATATCTTCATCCAGTGTACGATTTACTGCGAAAATAGTCAACTCTTCTTTTTCTTCATTATATACAGCAACGCTTTCCACATCTGTAACATTCTCATGTTTGGATGTGTCATGCTTTGGGGTAGAAATCATTGGCTGAAGTACTACTCCTCTTCCATATTTAGAAGCATGCATAAATGGATAGAAAATAGTCTGCTTCCACGCTCCGCCCCCGCCTGACTCCGTCATGATTGGAGCAATTACATTGACAAGCTGCGCCAGACACGCAATTTTCACACGGTCTGCGTGTTTCAAAAGTGTAATCAGCATAAGCCCTACCAACAATGCATCTTCAAATGTATAGATGTCCTCCAGCATTGGCGGAGCCACCTGCCACGGATGATTTTCCGTAATATCATCATCGGCCGCATTAGAATGAAACCATACATTCCACTCATCGAAACTGATATTAATATTCTTACGCCCACGCTTTTTCGCTTTCACGTAATCACAAGTTGCAATGACTGTACGAATAAATTCATCCATATCATCGGAGCACGCCAGGAAATCCAGACTGTCATTGTCTCTATTTCCATAATACTGATGCATAGACACATAGTCTACGTAATCATAGGTGCACTCCAGAGTAGTAGATTCCCATTTTGGGAAAGTCGGCATATCCAGAGCAGAACTTCCGCAGGATACTAACTCAATGGTTGGATCGATCAATTTCATCGCCTTTGCAGTCTCTTCTGCCAGACGTCCATATTCATTCATGGTCTTATGTCCAAGCTGCCACGGACCGTCCATCTCATTTCCCAGACACCATACCTTCACATTGTGAGGTTCTTTGTATCCGTGAGCAATACGCATATCACTGTATTTCGTTCCGCCCGGATGATTACAGTATTCAAGGAGGTTACATGCATCAGCGATTCCCCTTGTTCCCAGGTTTACTGCCATCATAATTTTGGAATTTACTTTATCCGTCCACTTGGAAAACTCATTTAATCCCACTTCATTTTTCTCCAGACTTCTCCATGCAAGTTCCAATCGGCTCGGACGATTCTCAACTGGTCCCACACTGTCTTCCCAGAAGAAATTTGATACAAAGTTTCCTCCGGGATAACGGATAATTGGAACATCAAGTTCCTTCACCATCTCAATAACGTCCTTACGAAAGCCATCCTCGTCAGACAATGGATTGCCTGGCTGGTATAATCCGTCATATACGGCACGTCCCAGATGTTCAATAAAGGAGCCGTAGATTCTGTCATCTACCTGTGAGATCTGAAAATCTTTGTCTATAATCATCTTTGCTGTCTTACTCATGTATAACCTCCTCATTATGTCAACAATGTTCTATTCTTTTACAGCACCTGCTGTCATACCTTCGATAAAGTACTGCTGGAAACAGATAAACAGTATAAAAATCGGTATAATAGAGAAGAATGCACCTACTACCAACAGGCTGTAATTATCTCCATACGGATTGATCAATGTGTTCAAACCAAGAGTCAATGTATATTTGGTTGAAGAACGGATTACCAGCAATGGCCACAGATAGTTGTTCCAGGCATTCATACCATTCAGGATTGCCATAGCAGCAAACGCCGGCTTCATAATCGGCATAATCAAACGGAAAAAGATTCCATATTCTGTTGCACCATCAATTCTTCCCGCCTCCAGAAGCGACTTCGGAAGGCCCTGCAAATACTGACGGAAGAAGAAAATAGTGGAAGCATGCGCCACAAAAGGAAGCACGATTGCAACATAACTATCCATCAACCCCCAGGAAGTCATCTGCTTATACAATGGAAGCATAACTACCTCTAATGGAATAGACAAAATAATCAATACAACTAAGAACAGCGCATTTTTTCCTTTGAACTCATATGCAGCAAATCCATATCCTACAAACGCACTGACAAGCAAAGTTGCCACTACTGTAACTACTGTCAGAATAATACTGTTGGCAAACCATCTCCAATAATCATGCTGTCCGGTAAAAAGAAGCACGTAATTATCAAGACTCATTCGGTCCCAATCAATTCCAAGGTTCAAACCATATTGCAGCAAATCGCCGCCTGGCTTAAAGCTGGCAAGGAAGATTGTATAGATTGGTATGATAGTCAGAATTGCCAGAATTGTAAATAATGCAATCAGCATTATGGTGGCAAGTCTGTTCTTACTCTTTTGACTCTTCATACTATCTTTCCTCCTTCTTAAATGCTCCAGTTGCCTGCAGCTGTATAAGGTTGACAACCATAACGATAATCAACAGTACAAGTCCTACTGCACATGCATAACCCATAGCACGTTTCTCAATTCCCTGTCTGTACAGATAACCTACAATGGTAAGTCCCATGTTCTGAGGAGAGTTATTTCCTTTCCACAACATGTAACTTTCATTAAACATGGAAAGACCTGCATAGATACTAATGGTCAGTACGTACACAGTTGTCGGTTTTACCAGTGGGAATGTTATCTTAGTAAACTGTTTCCATTTTGTAGCTCCGTCAATGGAAGCAGCCTCGTAAAGATCAGCAGATATACTCTGAATTCCGGCAAGGAAATACAGAATGTTAACGCCCATCCAACGCCAGCAGGCTAAAAGCAGCAATACAAAATAACTTGCCCATTCATTTTTCAGCCATTTAATAGAGTCGAAGCCAAACGCAGTAATCACCTGGTTTGCCAGAGATGTTTCCATCTCACCGAACATCAGACGGAAAATTGTACCAGCAACAACGACTGATGTTAATGCCGGTATGAAGTAAATAGATTTGAAAAATCCAGGTTTTTTCATCAGCTTACTGTTCAAAAGTGTGGCGAACAGCATAGGCAGCGGTATTAACAGGATCAATGTACCAATCATATATCTTGCACTATTGTACAATGCTTTCAAAAATATCTTGTCAGACAACAGTCTTTTATAGTTGCCCAAACCAACCCATTCATCTTTCAGAACATCCTGAAAACTCAGCAGAATACCATTTCCAATGGGGAACGCCCAAAAGAAAACAACCGTCAAAACAAACGGAAGGACAAATACATAAGGTGCTATTTTCTGAGAATAAAAAAGTTTCTTCATACTTTCAGACCTCTTTTCCGATAAACAACGGGGCTGCGGCATACCCGCACGCAGCCCCTAAACATACAACTAATTTCTAATTATTCACCAAATTCATTCTTTAAGGTATCCTGTGACTGTTCCAGTGCTTCTTTTACGTCCATACCCTGTTCAAAGATATTGTTGAGCGTTACATTACAGAATTCATTGTTGATGGATGGGAACTTCTCACTTGTCAGTGACTCAAGTGCATAGATACCATCCTGGATCTCCAATAATGTATCAAATGGATATGTATTGAAGAACTGTACAAACTGGTTATCCGGATTCTGTGTCAGCTCTGTATCTGACCATACTTCTGTATTAACCGGGTCAAATCCTAATACATTCCATACTTCTTTGTTGGCTACCTCAGACAGTTTGATGTATGCAAATACCTCTGCTGCAAGCTCTGCATTCTCACCGTCTGCAATGACTGCAGTACCTGTACCGCCGCCACCGATAGATTTGATTTCATCGCCTTCATTCCATACTGGAGTAGGAGCGATGGCAATCTTGCCGGAAAGGTCTGTCATGTAGCTTGTAAATCTGGATGTCTGCCAGAAAGGCATAATCTGTACTGCATAATCTCCGCTGTTGTAAGAAGGATAAGCTTCTTCGTTATCCGGCTGTCCGCCAGGAACTGTCTCAAATGCGCCTGTTTCCTGCATTCCCTTGATGTACTCAAGAACTTCTACCATTGTGTCGTTGGTAATATTGATGTTGCCGTCAGCATCCAGATAGTCTCCACCCTTCTGTGTAAGCATCAGATTGAGCATCCATTGTGCAGTTGTCTCTACGCAGGCGAAATATTTGCCTGTTGCTTCATGATACTTAACACCAGCTTCTTTGAAATCATCCCATGTTTTGATAGTTGTATAATCAACGTCTGCAGCTTCCAGTTCTTCTGTGTTGTAGAATGCAACAGTAGCTCCAACGTGTGTTGGGAATCCATAATATGCTCCATCTTTTCCATAGATCTTAAGTCTGGATTCAATGATGTTGTCTTTGTATGGCTCAATAGCACTTGTCAGATCCATAAGTCCAATCTGGCCATTGGTGAACGCCGGGAACTTACCAAGCTCGATATCCACAACGTCCGGTGCACCTTCGCCTGATTCCAGTGCAAGAGATAATTTATTGTGCATATCATCATACTGCATGTTGCTGAGCACAAGTTTTACCTGTTTGTCAGGATGCTCCTCGTTCCACTTCTCAGCCATGTCTGTGTAGAATTGCTGATGAAGCTCGATGAAAGTCCATACTTCCAACTCTGTATAGTCGCCTTCTACTTCCATTTCCTGGGTTCCTCCTGCAGAACCATTTGCAGATCCTTCGTCAGAACCTCCACCTTCACTTCCTGCTTTTCCACAGCCAAACAGCATAGTTGCTGCCATTGCTACACAGAGAAGTCCTGCTAATACTCTTCTTTTCATTTTGTGTCCTCCTTTTTCTTTTATATTCTTTCAAGACTTACGTCCTGTAAGATTCCTATTATTGCGATACCAATTCTACATCCATTCCTTCATCCATACCAGCATTTCACCTGCTCCGCGGTTATTCCAACAGTGGTATGGCACTGCTTTCAACTCTACCTCCTGGAACACATTTTCTCTTTCTCCGTAGAGTGCATCATCCTGCCATTTCTCATCCGTAAGCCGCATTCCACGCAATGCAATGGTTGTAACTCCGCCAAACAGATTTTCTTCGTATTTTTCATGAAGTTCCTGGTTACAATTTACAAATACAGCCGGAAGATTTGCTCCATTATCAACCTCTTCCAAACAGTATACCAGCGGTCCCTTTGCCAATGCAACCCTACCCGCATCCTCCCGTACCTTCGGGTTCGCCCTTACAAACCTTGCCGGCACTTCAAAATCAATTACAATTTTTGTTTCACCCTCTGTTATATTTCCAATATAAAGATATCCTTTCTCCAACCGACATCCTGTCTGCTCTTTCCCATCTCTGAGCAGTGTATATTTCTTTACATAATCCGGGATTCTAAATGCCAGATTGTAAGAAGCTGAATTTTCCTGTTTTACAACGTCTATTTCAATATGACCGGAATTTGTCAAATCACTCTTTACTTCAAACTCAACGCTTCCTTCAGCCAATTCTGCAGAAACGGTTCCGGAAATATAAAGATTGATATACAGCGTATCCTCATCTGTAAAATATATATACTGTCCCATGGACGCCAGTGTTCTGGAAATATTTGGCGGACAGCAGGCTACGCCGAACCAGGTCTGCCTCACTGCTTTTACATGTTCCTTTGAAGTGCGTTCGATACAGTTGTCCGGCCACACCTCCAGGGGATTTACATAAAAGAAACTTCTTCCATCCAAGGCGATGCCAGACAATACTGTGTTATAAAGCGCCCGCTCCACCACATCCATATAAGAAGCATCTTTCGTAATCTGCGTCATACGCTTTCCAAACAAGGCAAGTCCAATGGAAGCACAAGTCTCTGAATAGTTGCAATTATTAGGAAGATCATAATCTGTGGTAAATCTCTCCAGCAGACCGGATGAACCGATACTTCCCGTGATATACATCCTGCGCCGCACCATATCTGACCACAATGTCTGGCACACTTCCAGCAGTTCCTCGTCTCCGTAGATCTGAGCCAGATCTGCCATGGCACAATACATATAAACTGCACGCACTGCATGGCCTTCTGCTGTCTTCTGCTCCCGTACCGGAATGTGGGATTGAGAATATTTGGTGTCATATCCGGTAAACTCTGGAAATATCTGTTTATATTCGGGTCTCTTCTCTTCTTCCAAAAAGTAATTCTCTCCAGTTCCCCGTTGCTCAATAAAATATTTTGCCAGTTCAACGTATTTCTGTTTTTTGGTCACACGATACAATTTCACCAATGCCAGCTCAATCTCCTGATGTCCGGGATATCCATGACATTTTCCATCTTCCGGTCCGAATATCTGACAGATCAGATCTGCAAAGCTTTCCATAATATTCAGAAATTCACGTTTTCCAGTTGCCTCGTAGTACGCAACTGCTGCTTCAATCATATGGCCCGCTGTATATAACTCATGGCCTTCCTTCAGATTTGTCCAGCGAAGAGAAGGATCCTTGATCGTAAAATAGGTATTCAGATATCCATCTTCACACTGAGCTCTTCCTATTAGATTAATCGTTTCATCTGCAAGGGTTTCCAAATCATCGTCAGAAGAGGCCTCCAATACATACGCTACCGCTTCCAGCCATTTTGCCACATCTGTATCCTGGAATACTGCTCCTTCAAAATCCCCGGAAGCTTCCCCAGCAGCTATTTTGAAATTCTGTATGCAATGACTCGTCTCAACCCCTTCCAGACGGTCATTTAATATATCCCATTGGTAAGGAATCAATACTTCCTTTACCAGATGAATATATCTATCCCAAAACCTGTCACGGATATGAATCCGACGCAATGGGATATCCTTTAAGGGTTTTTTTATCATAACTTTATTTCCTTATCTCTGTCTCTGATTATTAATCGTTTAATCTTTCTCGCGCTCTTTTTCTAAATAAAATACTCTGCCTTTCTTTTTATTTTTTCTCTTTTTGGTTTGTTTTTAGCTACTTTTTGTGTTGTTTTCACTATACTACACCGTTTGCACAATTTCAAGTAAAAATTAAACGTTTAATATTGTGCACTTTTTACAAATCCATTTTTGACTCCAATAAAATAAGCACTTTGGCACGTTTTTACTCGTTTCAAAGCGCTTATTTTTCTTCTATTCTTTGATTTTTTTGACCGATTTTCGGATAAGAGGATAACAATTTACCCGATGGACAGCCTCTGTCCCATCCTCATTTTCTTTCTCCAGCATTTTCAGGATAATCTCGCTGGCTTCATATCCAATATCGTGAAGCGGAAGTGTAATGGTAGACAGAGGCGGCTTATAATATCCCGACAACTCCCTGTTATCATATCCGGCTACAGATATATCTTCTCCCGGCCTGAGCTCCAGTTCCTCCAACCGGTCATAAACGCCGCCGGCCATAAGGTCATTCATACAGAAAATTGCTGTCACATTCTGCTCCAGCAGCCGGTCGGTACACTGGTATCCACTGGTTCGTGTCCAGTCCCCCACGCAGACAAACGATGGATTATACAAGATTCCGTTCTCATACAATGCCCTTTGATATCCCACAAGTCTTTCCTGGGCATGTGGACTGTCATTTTTTCCTGTAATAACCCCAATACGACTGTGTCCCTGATCAATGATATGTTTAATAATCTGATATGCTCCGCCCTCATCATTCACCACCACCGACGGAACCTTTTCGCTCTCCGTATATCCATATGCCATGACTGCCGGAATAGGAAGGTCTTCCGGAATACATCGAATTGTTCTCTCATGAGCTGCCACATAGATGATCCCTTCCACCTGTTTGGAAATCAACTTCCATATTTCATCTTTTACCATACTATAGTAATCATCCCTGTGATAATAGGTATCCTGAAACTTTTTGAACAGTCGGAGATTGATCAAAAGGATCTGGTAGTTTTTTTCTTCACAATGCTCTGTAATTCCATCAACAATATCAGGGACGCTGAATATGGTCATGTCTTCAACGATGACTCCTATACTTCTGGAATTCTTCGTCTTCAAATTCCTTGCAACGCTATTTGGTGTATAATTTAATTCTTTCACCTTTTTCATTACCATTTTTCTTGTCTCATCACTTGCCCCCGGCTTATGGTTCAGGATATTAGATACTGTCGCAACTGAGACATTACATTCTCTGGCAATTTCTTTTATCGTAGCCATATGACCTCCATATACTTTTTCATTCTTACTACGGCGCAATATATCTTATCAAAAATCTTATGATATTTCTTGCCCTATTGTCAATATAAATTTCCTCCCCTTTTCGTCAACATTTTTCTTGCCAATCATTTATTTCTATGATAAGATAACGTTGCTCTTATATTTCTAAATAAATGCCAGAGGAATGATTATGAAATCGAAAGAAATGACCAAGCTCCCCGTGGCAGATTTTTTATGTCCAAAAGACATCGCTTATATTCGTTCTCATACAGTGTCATGGGAATCCCCAATCAATCACCATTATTATCTTGAATATAGTTATAACCGTACAGACTGGTACGCATTAAATGGAGGAAATTCTATTGTTCTGCCTCAGGAAGGATTGGAACCTGTTCCAGAACTTCAGAGCCATGATCCAAAGGGCTGTGAGGTACCCCTTTCCATTTTAAGACAGCTTCAGTCCAAATACGGAGCGCCGGAACCAGTATATCTGTGCGCAGTAGAAAAGGTATCTGCCTGTATATCTCAATTGCCAGACAAAATAGCCGTATCCTATACAAATGGAATGACAGAAGAACGACCGGTTATCTGGGAAGGATCCAAAGGAAAAATTCAGGCTCCCCTCTACGCCGCTCCATTCATCAGCCATCGGGCTGACCCTTATGTATACAAGCACACAGACGGAAAATATTACTTCATCGCTTCCCACACAGATGCCGGCCATAATCTGAACGGGAAATACCAGTATCTCTATTTGATACTCAGATGCGCCGATACTCTGGAAGATCTGACCGACAATTCTGGCAGATATGTAGAAAAAACCGTTTACGAACGTAAGCCTATCAACGACGGAACCATGAGTCCTCATTTATGGGCTCCGGAAGTTCACTATATTCAGGGAGAATGGTTCATATATTACACCACCACTATTTCCGATGAGTCATCCTGGAGAATCCGCCCTCACTGCCTTGCCTGCACAGGACCAGATCCCATGAAAGATCCATGGGTGGAAAAAGGACCTATCCGGAGTACAGTAGAGGGAGATATTGCATTCACCGACTTTTCTCTGGATCACTCCTACTTTCATCACAACGGAGAAGACTATTTCATTTGGGCACAGAAGACAAATAATATCTCTGACATTTTCATTGCAAAACTCTCAGACCCCTGGACAATTTGCACTCCAGCCGTCTGTCTGACACATCCGGAATACAACTGGGAGCTGCACGGTTTTCCAGTCAATGAAGGACCTGCCGTAATCAAACACGGAGGAAAGATTTTCCTCACCTTCTCTGCCAGCGGCACAGATGCACTGTACTGTGTCGGTTTGCTGTACGCAGACGAAACGGCAGATCTCCTGGATGCAGCCTCCTGGACCAAATGTCCATATCCTGTCTTTCAGAGCAGTCCGGTAACCGGTTATTATGGCCTCGGCCATAACAGTTTCACCCGTTCTACGGATGACAGCGAGGATCTGATCATTTACCACGGTCGCCAGGAAGAACGTTACCTGGGTGAAGGAGATTACCAGCCCCTTTATGACGCAGGTCGCAACGCCTATGTGGGCAAAGTCTTCTGGGGTGCCGACGGCATGCCATCCTTCTCTGTTCCGGGAGCTTCCATTGCAGCCAGAGAGGAAGACTTGACTGTTCGGGCAGAATAAGCAAGTCAGAAGATAATTTAGAAAGCGTTTTTCTCACAGAAGGGTTGCAGAAAACTTACTATAAAATGACAGACAGGCACATCACAGCAAGTACGCCTTGGCGTATTTGTTACGGTGTGCCTGAAACTTTATCTTCTTACAAGATGAGTTAGACTATCACTGAAAAACTATTTGCTATTCATATAACTCTCTATGTTTCAAAAGAATATTATCTACCAGCTCTGAACTTTTCCTGCAGCACTGCCAATATCCACTGGTGCGGCGTATCCTCTTTTTGAACTGCTGATAAACCGAGTTATGTACTTTTCCAATCCGTTCCCTATCCTTCGTCTGCTATATGACTATTATAAGCCATGATGCCCCCATGACTTGTTCTGGCTGCTGTTTTCCACTTCTGACTGCAATTTCTCTCTGTTTTTGGTGCAGCCTGTCCAGAACAGAAGTCCTGACTTTCCCCGTTTGCTTTGACTGCTTCTTGCGTTTGGGCATGTTACTCCGCATTAGATCTATTTGGGGAATATTATCTTCCTTGGATTAGGTACATCTGCACTCATCCTACATGAGAACATAACTATTATGTGCCGCACTTCCGTTTCTATGAAACACATAATTTACACCTGTTTCTGTGTCAACCCAAATTTCAACTA
>CAMQZX010000107.1 GCA_947039785.1 uncultured Lachnospiraceae bacterium
CTGTTTTGATGAAAAAAAGCTGAAAATATACAAAAAAAATAAGATAACCAAAAAAATTTTGCATAAAACTATTGAAATACTCAGGTACTCATGGTACACTATCATTAAGTAATTGATTCGGATTACTTATTGTTTTTTCGCGGACATATTCGTTCGCGGAGGAGAATATGATATTATGTCATATACTGTAATTGCAGTTTCGGCATGATTTATATTAAGTAGTATTTCTATTTCTGTAAAAGGAGGATACCATATGCTTATTATTGGTAATGGAAAAACAATCACACGGGACGCATCCAATCCATTTTTTGAGAATGGTGCAGTAGCAATGGATGGTAACACCATAGTTATGGTGGGGGTAACTGAAGAAGTCAGAAGAGCATATCCAGATGCGGAGTTTGTGGATGCGAAGGGTGGCGTGATTATGCCTGCATTTATCAATACCCACGAACATATTTACAGTGCATTGGCACGTGGGATGAGCATCAATGGCTATAATCCGAATGGTTTTCTTGAGATTCTGGACGGTATGTGGTGGACCATCGACCGTCATCTGACACTGGAGCAGACTAAAATGAGTGCCTATACCACTTACATCGATGCAATCAAGAACGGTGTTACTACAGTATTTGACCATCATGCCAGCTTCGGTCATATTACAGGCAGCTTAAATGCCATCGAAGAAGTGGCAAAGGATCTGGGAATCCGTACTTGCCTATGCTATGAGATTTCAGATCGTGATGGAATGGATAAATCAAGAGAAGCTGTCATGGAGAATGTGAATTTTATCAAACACGCTCAGGCGGATGATTCTGATATGATAGCCGGAATGATGGGAATGCATGCATCCTTTACAATTTCCGATGAAACTATGGCTCTTTGTAATGAATTGATTCCGGAAGGTGTGGGGTATCACATTCACGTGGCAGAGGGAATCGAAGACCTTCATGCCTGTCTGAAGCAACATGGCAAACGTATTGTGGACCGTCTGATGGATTGGAATATTCTGGGAGAGAAGACAATCCTGGCTCACTGCATCTATGTGAATGATCATGAGATGGATTTGATCCGTGACACCAATACCATGGTAGTTCATAATCCCGAATCCAACATGGGCAATGCCTGCGGATGCCCGCCGACCATGGAAATCGTACATAAGGGAATCCTGACCGGCCTTGGAACCGATGGATATACGCATGATGTGATAGAATCCATGAAGGTGGCAAATGTACTTCACAAACATCATCTCTGCGATCCAAATGCAGCATGGGGCGAAGTTCCTCAGATGTTATTTGAAGGCAATGCCAAGATTGCAAATCGTTACTTTAAGAAACAGTTAGGCGTTTTGAAAGAAGGCGCGGCAGGTGATGTGATTGTGGTGGATTACGATTCGAGAACACCGTTAAATGCAGACAATATCAACAGCCATATCCTCTTTGGATTCCAGGGAAGAAGTGTGGTAACTACCGTGTGTAACGGCAAGGTTCTGATGAAAGACAGAGAACTTTTGGTGGCAGACGAAGCCAAGGCTATGGCAGATTGTCGTCAGGCAGCTACCGAATTATTTGCAGAGATTAATAGTAGATAGGGGGATAATGATCATGAGTGATATTATGACATGTATGTCCTTTGGCCAGATCATGGACTGGGTACTGGAGGAGAAAAAAAGTAAAGGAACGGTATTTGGAATCCGCAGGCCGTTTGTGCCGGATGCAGCAAAAAGCAGTGAGATTTTTAAACGTAATCTGGAGACTGTAATTGGACCGGCAGCAGGTCCTCACACCCAGCTGGCTCAGAATACCATCGCATCTTACTATGCGGGAGCCAGATTTTTCGAGCTGAAAACGGTACAGATTATGGATGGTGCAGAACTTTCTGCCTGTGTGAATAAGCCTTGTATTCTGGCGGAAGATGAATGCTATAACTGTGAGTGGTCTACAGAGTTGTATGTACCGGAAGCTATGGCTGAGTATATCAAAGCCTGGTTTGCCCTTCATGTGATGGCGAAAGAATTTGGCCTGGGCGCTCAGGATGGCTTCCAGTTCAACATTTCCGTTGGATATGATTTAGAGGGAATCAAATCAGAGAAAATCAACAATTTCTTGGACATAATGCAGGAAGCCAAGGATTCTGCGGTATTCCAGGAATGTAAGCAGTGGCTTCTTGACAATATTGATAAATTTGAGAAATTTACAAAAGAGGACGTGGAGGCAATTCCATCTGCTATCTGCAATTCCGCTACTGTTTCCACACTGCATGGATGTCCTCCGAATGAGATTGAAAGCATTGCCAGCTACCTTCTGAAGGAAAAAGGCTTCAATACCTTTGTAAAATGTAATCCAACACTGCTGGGATACGATTTTGCCAGAAAGACCATGGATGAGATGGGATATGACTACATGGTATTTGGAAGCTTCCATTTTGAAGATGACCTTCAGTATAAAGACGCCATTCCAATGTTTACAAGACTGATCCAGCTGTCTGAAGATCTGGAACTGGAATTTGGTGTTAAGATTACCAACACCTTCCCGGTAGACGTGACAAGAAATGAGCTTCCGAGCGAAGAGATGTATATGTCCGGAAGATCCTTATTCCCACTGTCCATTTCACTGGCTGCAAAATTGAGTCGTGAATTTGACGGTAAGCTGAGAATTGCTTATTCCGGCGGCGCAGACGCTTATAATATGGATCGTATCGTGGGCTGCGGCGTATGGCCGGTGACCATGGCTACCACACTGTTAAAGCCAGGCGGATATCAGAGATTTACTCAGATTGCAGAAATTCTGCAGGAAAAAGGTGTGAAGCCATTTGAGGGAATCAATGTGGAAGCTTTGGAGCAGTTAGCTGCAGATGCCAAGGTGGATGCACACCATGTGAAAGCTGCGAAGCCTCTTCCCAAGAGAAAAATCGAACAGGAAGTGCCTCTGGTGGACTGCTTCTTTGCACCGTGCCAGGAAGGATGTCCCATTCATCAGGATATCACCAACTATGTGAAGCTGGCAGGAGAAGGCAAGTATGCAGATGCTCTCCGTGTCATTCTGGAGAAGAATCCGCTTCCATTTATCACAGGCACCATCTGTGCTCACAACTGTATGAGCAAATGTACCAGAAACTTCTATGAGGAGCCGGTGGATATCCGCGGCACCAAGCTTCTGGCAGCAGAGAAAGCCTATGATGAAGTGATCGGTGAGATTAAGACCAAAGCGGCAAACGGCAAGAAGGTTGCTGTAGTGGGCGGTGGACCTGCAGGTATCGCAGCAGCATACTACCTGGCAAGAGCCGGTGTGGCGGTTACTGTATTGGAGAAAGAAGAGAAATTAGGTGGAGTTGTCCGTAATGTAATTCCGGGCTTTCGAATTTCCGGGGAAGCTATCGATAAAGATGTAGCTATGATTGAGAAGATGGGAGTTACCATCAAGACAAATACAGAAGTGAGTTCTCTGGCAGATGTGAAAGCAGAAGGCTATGACGCTGTCATTGTGGCAGTGGGAGCCAGCAAACCGGGTACCTTGAAGCTGGAAAAGGGTGAAACTATCAACGCATTGCAGTTTTTAGCTGATTTCAAAGCCAACGACGGCAAAGTGGATCTGGGTAAAAATGTGGTTGTCATCGGTGGAGGTAACACTGCTATGGATACTGCCAGAGCAGCAAAGCGCACCGAAGGCGTGGAAAATGTATATCTGGTATACAGAAGAACCAAGAGATATATGCCGGCAGACGAGCATGAGCTGGTGGAAGCGATGGAAGACGGTATTGAGTTCAAGGAGCTTCTGGCACCTGTCAGCTTAGAATACGGTAAGTTGATCTGTAAGGCCATGAAGCTGGGCGAGATGGATGCTTCCGGCAGAGCAAGTGTGACAGAGACAGAGGAAATCGTAGAGGTTCCTGCTGATTCTGTGATCGTGGCAGTAGGTGAGAAGGTACCCACTGAATTTTATGAGGCTAACGGTATCAATGTAGATGAGCGCGGTAAGGCAAAAGTAAACCGTAAGACCATGGCTACCAGTGCAGAAGGAATCTATTTGGTGGGCGATGCAGCAAGTGGTCCGGCAACCGTAGTGGAAGGCATCCGTGATGCGAAGATTGCTGGAGAAGCTATTCTGGGAGAAGCTGTTGCCAAGGATTATCCGGTGACAGGAACTCAGGAAGAATGTTACGAGAAGAAAGGGATCTTAAAGCATAGTGTCAAGGTCGGGAAAGAAAGTGAAAGATGCTTAAATTGCTCCAGGGTATGTGAAAATTGTGTAGACGTATGTCCTAACAGAGCCAACATATCCATTAAGGTTCCGGGAATGGCAATGGAGCAGATCATTCATGTGGATTACATGTGTAATGAATGCGGCAACTGTAACGTATTCTGTCCATATTCCAGCGCACCTTACAAAGCGAAATTTACTTTGTTTGCCAACGAAGAGCATATGGCAGACAGTGAAAATGATGGATTCGTAGTACTGAATCCTGAGACTAAGGAATGTAAGGTTCGGTTTCTTGGCAAGATTATGGCTTGTAAAGCAGATGATCCGCAGGATAGCCTGTATGAAGGACTGCGTCAGATTATTTGTGCGGTATGTGACAGCTACAGATACTTGTTATTTAGATAGAAATTTATTATAATGTACCTATCAGTGATTGTCTGTTCTGATGACAGTGCGTGTCTGATCAGGTGAGAGGTATTCAAGGAGGTGCACCTGTCTGTCGATGGCTGGTGTACTTCTTTGTATGTACCGGAGACAGTCCTCGGATTATAATAAATTCACTACGAATAGAATCAAAGAGTAGTAGAAAGGAAAACGACTATGGCTGCAAAAAAGAAAAAATTCCCCAGGAAAAGTGCCTATGTGGCCTGCAGCGGCGGTGACCGCGCCAATGGCTGTACATATGGCTGTATGAGCTGTTCCTCCTGTCTGGAAGCCTGTAGAAAAGATGCCATTTTCTATAATGAATATGGGACAGCAGAAATAGAGGAAGGGAAATGCATCGGCTGTGGATTGTGTGTGAAAGCCTGTCCCCAGGACATCATACATCTTCATATGGCGGGCATGGCATTTCTGGTAAGATGCTCCAACCATGACAAAGGGGCAGCGGCAAAGAAGGTTTGTGCTGTCAGCTGCATTGGCTGCGGAATCTGTCATAAAAATTGCCCCAGCGAGGCAATTTGTGTAACCGACAATTGTGCTGTAATAAACGAGGATGAATGTCTTTCCTGTGGTAATTGCGTGGTAAAATGTCCGCGTAATGCAATCATAGATACCAGAGGAATTATATGCAATATAAAATAATGGTGCGATTGTGTGACGAACACGGCGAAAAGTTTTTTGGAAAAGGCGTGGCAGAGTTGCTGGTACATATTGACCGGGAAGGCTCTCTGAATCTGGCGTCGAAGCAGATGGGAATCGCATACAGCAAAGCATGGAGGATTCTCCACATAGCAGAGGATACATTGGGATATATTCTGGTGGAGAAAAAAAGCGGCGGTAAAAATGGAGGCGGTTCCGTGCTGACCCAGAGGGGAAGAGAATTTCTGGAAGTATATCAGGCATTCGACCGGGAGATACATCAAAACGTGGATCAGATTTTTCAGAAATATTTTGGTGATAAAGTGTAAAAAGGCTGTATAGGAGTGACAGCCTTTTTCTTAAAATATCGTTATATTTATGCAAGAATAACGTAGGATGGTGAGTGTATGGATGAGAAAATAACCTTTTGTAAAGGGGGCGGCTGTACCGCCAAGCTGGGACCGGCAGCCCTGCAGCGTGTGCTTGGGAAGATTCCCAGAAAGTATGATCCGGACCTGTTGATTGGTTACGACAGCAGCGACGATGCTGCGGTGTACCGGGTAAGAGAAGATCTGGCCATTGTGCAGACTCTGGATTTCTTCCCGCCAATGGTGGAAGATCCGTATCTTTTTGGACAGATTGCGGCTACCAACGCACTGAGCGACATTTATGCCATGGGCGGCGAGGTGAAAACAGCTCTGAATATTGTTTGTTTTCCGGAGCACTATGATATGAACATCTTAGGAGAGATTATTCAGGGGGGCACTGAGAAGGTTCATGAGGCCGGAGGCGTGTTGGCAGGGGGGCATTCCATCGCTGATGCTGATGTGAAATATGGTCTGTCTGTGATGGGAACCATCCACCCGGATAAAATCTATCCCAATGACGGAGGGAAGGAAGGAGACTGTCTGATTCTCACAAAACCCCTTGGAGTGGGAATTGTCTGTACAGCCAACCGGGTACAGGCGGCTTCAGAGGCTGCCATGGAAGCTGCAATCCGCTCCATGACTACATTGAACAAATATGCTGCTTCCTGTCTGGGAAACTATTCCATTCACGGCTGCACCGATGTGACTGGCTTTAGTTTTCTGGGACATCTCTCAGAGATGTTGGGAGAGAAGTACAGCGCTCTGATTGACAGCAGACAGGTACCTTACATTCCCCAGGCCCGTCAGTATGCAGATGAGTTTTTGCTGACAGCGGCAGCCCAGCGTAATCGGAATTTCCTTGGGGATCAGGTGGAATTTCAGATGGAGGATTTTGCCATGGAAGAGATTCTTTTTGACCCTCAGACTTCCGGTGGTTTGTTGATTGCCTTACCGCAAGAGGAAGGAGAGGCATTGATGGGAGATCTCTTAAAGATGAATGTGAGCGGCGCCATTGTGGGTGAGATTACGGAAAAGCATAGCAAGAAAATCATTGTAAAATAGCAAGTGTGAACAGAAAAAGGAGGATACGAAAATGGCTAAGACAGTAAAAGTAGATGCACTGGGAGATCAGTGCCCCATTCCTGTAGTGAAAACCAAGAAGGCGTTGGAGGAGCTGACAGAGGGGGGTGTAGTACAGACTCATGTGGACAATGAGATTGCAGTACAGAATCTGACCAAGATGGCAAAGCAGAAAGCGCTTGAGTGCAGTTCTGAGAAGATAGATGACCGTCATTATGTGGTGACTATCAAGACAGAGGGCGGAATGGAGCCGGAGGAAGAGCAGGCACCGGTATGCATTCCAGATGCCAGAGGAAATCTGGTGGTTGCAGTGGACAGCGCTACCATGGGAGAGGGAAATGACGAGCTGGGAAAAGTGCTGATGAAAGGATTTATCTATGCTCTTAGCCAGCTGGAGGAGCTTCCCAAAACCATTCTTTTCTACAACGGCGGAGCCACCATTACAACCGAAGGCTCCGACTCTCTGGAGGATTTAAAATCCATGGAGGCTCAGGGCGTGGCCATTAAGACCTGTGGAACCTGCCTAAATTATTACGGATTATCAGATAAATTACAGGTGGGAGAGGTCACCAACATGTATGACATCGTGGAGACCCTTGCTTCTGCCTCAAAGGTGATTAAGCCATGATTTATTTGGACAATGCGGCGACAACTCTTCGCAAACCGCCGGAAGTGATTCAGGCGGTGGTGAATGCCATGAATCAGATGGGAAACAGTGCCAGGGGTACTCATGATGAGGCGCTGGCAGCTTCCCGGATTATCTACGAGACGAGAGAACTTCTGTCAGACTTATTTGGCTGTCCCCGCCCGGATCATGTGATTTTTACTTCCAATTCCACAGAGGCGCTGAACACAGCAATTTATGGGATGATTTCACAGGGCGACCATGTGATCAGTACAGATATGGAGCACAATTCCGTGCTGCGTCCTCTCTATCGCCTGGAGAGGGAGAGAGAGGTAAGTTTATCCTTTGTTCCGGCAGACGAGGGGGGAACTATATGTTATGAAGAGTTCGAAAGGCAGATTACCCCCAGGACCAGAGCGATTGTCTGTACTCACGGCTCCAATCTGACAGGAAACCTGGTAGATCTTGTCCGGGTGGGAGAAATTGCAAAAAAGCATAAGCTGCTGTTTATCGTAGATGCTTCCCAGACAGCAGGCGTTTTCCCCATTGATATGGAGAAGATGCACATCGATGTTCTGTGTTTTACCGGACACAAAAGTCTGTTTGGTCCACAGGGAACGGGAGGCATGTGTGTGCGTCCCGGTCTGGACATCGTGCCCTTGAAGGTAGGAGGAAGCGGTGTCCGCACCTACGAGAAAATCCATCCCAAAGAGCTTCCGGTGGGATTGGAAGCGGGAACCTTAAATGGTCACGGTATTGCGGGGCTGGGAGCCGGCGTCCGATTTATTAAAGATACGGGAATGGAAATGATACGCCGGCATGAGGAAAAACTGGCGAGGGTATTTTACGAAGAAGTCTGTCAGATTCCGGGAATTCAGGTGTATGGTGATTTTCAGGCAGATTGCCGGGCACCCATTGTAGCGTTGAATTTGAAAGATTATGATTCCTCAGAAGTCAGTGACGAGCTGGCACAGGGATATTCCATTGCCACCCGGCCGGGAGCACATTGTGCACCCCGGATGCATCAGGCTCTGGGAACTGTGGAGCAAGGAGCAGTGCGTTTTAGCTTTTCCTGGTTTAATACCATAGAGGAGGTACATACTGCAATTCGAGCCATGAAGGAGCTTTCCCAGTAAGGGAAAGGCCAGCCATCAAAGAAGGAAAGACAGGACAAGTATATGAGAAAAAAGGAATTGAAATATCTGGTAACCTTTCACACCACGACAGGGGCCATGGCCATGGAAAAGTATTGTAAGCAGCAGCAGCTTCCCGGTCGCCTGATTCCTGTTCCACGACAGATTTCAGCAGGCTGCGGTATGGCATGGGCGGCGCCCCCGGAGTCAAGAGAGGTAATTCATTCCATGCTTATAGAGCAGAAGATGGATGTGGATGGTGAATATGAGATATGGATTTAGAACTGGTTATGAGATAAATTAGAAGGGAGAAAGAAAATTATGGAACTGATTAAAGACTTACCAGAGATATTTGAAGAATTTGCAGAACAGAGAAAAAATTCATTTCTCGCAATTAAGCAGTTAAAGGAAAACGGGGTTCCCATAGTAGGCGTATTTTGCACTTATCTTCCCCAGGAGATTCCTGCTGCTATGGGAGCTGGGGTAGTGGGATTGTGCTCCACATCCGATGAGACGATTCCAGATGCAGAGATGGATCTTCCCAGAAATTTATGTCCTCTGATTAAGTCCAGCTATGGATTTGCTAAGACAGATAAATGTCCGTTTTTCTATTTTTCTGATCTGGTGGTGGGAGAGACCACTTGTGACGGTAAGAAAAAAATGTATGAATACCTGGCTGATTTCAAACCGGTTTATGTCATGGAGCTTCCCAACAAGCAGAGTGAGGACGGATACGAAATGTACCGCAGGGAAATCATCCGTTTTCAGAAGGTTCTGGAGGAAAAATTTGGGGTTACCATCACAGAAGAACAGATTCGCCATGCGACCAAAATCCGCAATCAGGAGCGAGTGGCACTGAAAAATCTCTATGGTCTTATGAAATTGGATCCGGCTCCTATGCTTGGCATGGATCTTCTGAACGTACTGACAGGTGCCCAGTTTAAATTTAACAAGGAGGCTTCAGCAGAAGAGCTGGAAGCTATTGCAGAGCGTATTCAGGCAGAATATGAGGAAGGAAAGCATTTGGAGAAACGCCCCCGTATTCTGGTGACGGGTTCTCCCATCCATGGAGCAGCGTCTAAAGTGGTAAAGGCCATCGAGGACAACGGCGGAGTGGTTGTAGTATTCGAAAACTGCGGCGGAGTGAAATCTGTAGATGAGTTAGTGGATGAATCCAATCCAGATATCTATGAAGCGTTGGCAAAACGTTATCTGAACATCGGATGCTCCTGTATGGCACCAAATCCTCACCGCTTTACGCTTTTGAGAGAACTGATTAAGGAGTATAAGGTGGATGCTGTGGTAGATGTGGCACTTCAGGCCTGTCATACTTATAATGTGGAGTCCATCGGTGTGAAGCGTCTTGTTACAGAGGAGTTCCATCTGCCGTTCATGTCTCTGGAGGCCGATTACTCCTCCAGCGATATTGGCCAGTTGAACACCAGAATGGCAGCCTTTATCGAAATGCTGTAAAATAAGAAAATTGTGGATTCAGGGGTAGATGTATGAGAACCTTGGGAATTGATTCCGGCTCCACCACCACAAAGGGAGTGTTGATGGAGGATGGAAAAATGATCAAATATATGCTGCTTCCCACCACGGCCAAGCCTGCGGAGAGTATCCGGGAGATTTACAATGCCCTGTACTCGCCGCAGGTGGATAAGATTGTATCCACCGGCTATGGTCGTGATCTGATAAAGGAGGCAGACAGAAAGGTAACGGAAATTACCTGTCATGCCAGAGGCGCCGCATGGCTGAAAGGACATATTCAGGCAGTTATTGATATTGGAGGACAAGACTGCAAGGCTATTCTTCTGGATAGCAATCATCAGGTTATGGATTTTCTGATGAATGACAAGTGCGCTGCCGGGACAGGTCGTTTTATCGAGATGATGATGCGGACGCTGGAGGTGCCTCTGGAGAATATTGATGCATTTGTGGCAGACAGAACTCCTGCCAATATCACCAGTATGTGTACAGTGTTTGCAGAAAGTGAGATTGTCAGTCTTTTGGCGGAGGAGATTGAGCCGGGGGATATTGCCCTTGGCATGATTCACGCCATATGCAGACGGACCGCCTATTTTGCCAGAAAGATGAAACTTGGCGGTGATATTTTCTTCAGCGGCGGTTTGGCAAGATATGAGATATTTCGTCAGACGTTGGAGGAATATCTCCAGCTTCCGGTGCACACACATGAGTTATCTCAGTATGCCGGTGCCATAGGCGCAGCGCTGATTGCTATGAGATAGAACCAAATGGTCTGGAGGAAAGAAGAAGCAATGAGACAATTGATTGTTGTGCGCGGTGGCGGAGATATTGCTACCGGAACGATTTATCGATTATATAAGTGCGGCTTTCCCGTTTTGATTCTGGAATGCAGGAAGCCTACTGCTATAAGAAGGAAAGTTGCTTTTTGTGAGGCTGTCTATGACGGGACGGCTGCGGTGGAAGGTGTCATCTGTCGGAAAATTGATGCTCCCGGAGAGTGGGAGAAGGTCTGGCAAAATGGAGAGATTCCCCTTTTAGTGGATGAACAGGGAAGCTCTGTGGAGCTTTTGAAGCCGTCGGTGGTTGTGGATGCCATTTTAGCCAAGAAAAATTTGGGTACAACGAAAGCTATGGCCCCGGTAACAGTGGGACTTGGTCCCGGCTTTATGGCGGGAGTGGATGTGGACTATGCCATTGAGACCATGCGGGGACATAATCTGGGAAGAATCATCACAGATGGGGCGCCAATGCCGGATACAGGTGTTCCGGGAATCATCGGAGGTTATGGCAGGGAGAGAGTCATCCACGCTCCGGCTGCAGGTACCATTCGCAATTTGGCTTTTATCGGAGATTTGGTACAAAAGGACCAGAACATTGCCTGGATTGGGCAGGTTCCGGTAAAAGCTACTTTATCTGGGGTTTTGCGGGGGATTATCCGGAATGGGTTTTTCGTGAATCAGGGGCTGAAGATTGCCGATATCGATCCCAGAGAAAGTCAGCAGAAGAACTGTTATACCATTTCTGATAAGGCGCGCTGTATTGCGGGAAGTGTACTGGAAGTGATTCTTGGCAGTGGATATGGAAGAAGATAAGGTGATAGGCAAGCGGCCAGGTGAATTGCGGTTGCTGCTTTCAGTGGATGGGGTTGCTACAAAAGATGATACGGCAGCCCTTTTTTCGTTGCCAAGCATACGTGAAAAGGTCCGGTGGACCTTTTCTAAGTTGCCAAGCATGCGTGAAAAGGTCCAGTGGACCTTTTCTAAGTAGAATAATCAGTAGAAAGACGAGGAGATTTATGGATATCCAAAATTATAAGTGTATTGCTGTGGTGGGAGGAGGCGGAAAGACAAGCTGTATCTTTCATCTGGCCCGGCAGTTAGTGGATCAGAATAAAAAGGTGATTGTGGGAACCAGTACTCACATGGCTTATGAAAGCGGCCGTCCTTTTGCCATGTGGGGAGATACCCGGCAGATTCAAAAGAACCTGCAGCAGTACGGGTATACGGTTACCGGAGTGTGGGCGAAAGAATGGGAGAAAATCACTTGTCCTGAGATTCCAGACTGGGGAGCGTTGAATGTTCTTTGTGATGTCCTTCTTGTGGAGGCAGACGGGGCAAAGCGATTGGCTTTGAAGGTTCCGGCTGATTATGAGCCTGTGATCCCAAAGAAAGCAGACCTTGTGATTGGTGTGGCGGGACTGGATACGCTGGGACAAAAAATTGAAAAATGCTGCCATCGTCCTCAACTGGTTGCTTCTTTGCTGAGAAAGCGGACAGATCAGATGGTAGAGTGGGAGGATATTGCGGCAATCTGCTGTCATACCATGGGAATGGGAAAATCGGTGGGAGACAGGGCGTTTAAGGTCCTTTTAAATAAGGCAGACACGAAGGAGAGAAGACAAGCTGGAGAAAAAATCAGAAGAAGGATTTATCAGAAACTCTCCGGTCAAAGAGGTTTGGAAGTGGAGGTGACTTCCCTGCAGAGAAAAAAGCTGGCAGTCATCTTGTTGGCTGCCGGAAACAGCCGCAGGTTTGGCGCAAAAAACAAACTGCTGCACGAAGTGGGGGGAAAGTCACTGTTTGAGAAGGCCGTTGAGACAGTCATGTCTCTGGGCTGCGGGTCCGTCACTGTGGTGACCCAGTATGAAGAGGTGGAGGAGATCGCCGGAAAATACGGTGCCCAGGTGTTATACAATCCCCATCCGTCAGAGGGAATCGCCTCCTCCATCCGAATCGGAGTGGGGGCAAATTGGCAGGAGGAAGGGTGGCTGATCAGTGTCTGTGACCAGCCTTATATGACAAAGGAATCTCTGGAGGGTCTGATCAATTGCTATTTTGCCAGTTCTAAAAACATTGCTGCTATGTCGATTCACGGGAAAATTGTAAATCCCAGCATTTTTTCCAGAGCGTATGGACCGGAGCTTTTGAAATTGCAGGGTGATGTGGGAGGCAAAAAGGTGATTGTCAATCACCGGGAAGATACCGTTCTCTATCCCATATCCGATGAAAGGGAATTGCTGGATATTGATTATCCCCTGTAAGCCTGTCTCTTATACACATCTCCGAGCCCACGAGACTACGCTGCATCG
>CAMQZX010000108.1 GCA_947039785.1 uncultured Lachnospiraceae bacterium
TTGGTGCCATCAGCCCCAAAACACCTCGCGGGACAGTGGTGTGTGAACAGTAACACTAATACTCTCCGTCGAATCAAAGAATATGCCTGTTCTTGTCCCTTTCTTCAATTCCGTGTATAATATAAATATTATTGTGGCAATGCCGGTCATCGTTAAGAAACTACAGAATCAGGAGATTATTTATGCATTCATCAAATGTAACCTTTTCAGAAAAGGATTCACTTATTTTAACTTCTTATAAGACAACCGCCCGGGGACTGGCGGCTTATCTTGGATCTGGATATGAGATTGTGCTTCACAGTCTGGAAGATTTGAATCACTCGGTGGTGTCTATCATCAATGGTCATCACACAGGGCGGGAAGTAGGTGCCCCTATCACAGATCTGGCTTTATCTATGCTGTCAAAGATTAATGAAAGTCCAGGATCCGACTATATCTCCTATTTTTCCACCAATAAAAACGGAGAACCTCTCAGATCTACCACTATTGTTATCCGGGGAGAGAAAGGAAATCCCATTGGACTGTTGTGTATCAATTTTTATTTAAATACTCCAATCTCCTCCCTGCTTCATACACTTAGCCCCAAGACGGAATTGCAGCAGGAAACCTTTCTCTCAGAGAGTTTTTCTGAAAATGTGGAGGAGTTGCTCAGTGAATCTTTGGAGGAGGCAAAGCAGAGAGTCTATGGTGATGAATCCATATCTCCCTCCAATAAAAATAAAGAGATTATTCACATCTTATATCAGAAAGGCGTGTTTAACCTGAAGGATTCGGTGGTGACTATTGCAGAAATGCTGGGGATTTCAAAAAATACTGTTTATATGCATTTGCGGAATCTGAAGTAATTTTAACTCATCTGGCAGGCAGCGAAGCAGATTGAGAATATCTGACTGGCAGAAAGCAAAAACAGAGGTTGGCTCTTTATCATGAGAACAACATCTGTTTTTGTTTCTAAGTTATTTATGGACTTAAAGAATGGCTCTAATCTAAAAGAATTATTTGTAAGCAATCACTTCTACTTCACATAATACTCCCTTAGGAAGCTGTTTTACTGCTACGCAGGAACGTGCGGGATTACCTACGAAATATTTGGCGTAAACTTCGTTAAATGCAGCAAAATCACCCATATCAGCAATGAAGCAGGTGGTTTTAATTGCATTCTCAAATCCAATTCCGTTGGCTTCCAGAATGGCTGAAATATTTTTCATTACCTGTTCTGCCTGCTCAGTGATAGTCTCTCCAACTACCTCTCCAGATTCCGGGCAAAGGGGAATCTGTCCAGATGTGAACAGTAAGTTCTCAAAGCTTACTGCCTGTGAGTATGGTCCGATGGCTGCAGGCGCATTTTTTGTGTTTGTAATAGTTGTCATGTCAATCTCCTCCAATGAAATAATAATATTTTAAAACAATGAAATATTTTTTATTTTCTATATCATATCACTAAAATATATTTTATTCAAGTCTTTTTCCAAAGTTCAAAAAAGATATTTACATGACGCAAAGACCGGAAAAGGAACATGCAAAATCCTTTTCCGATCCCCGCCTTTATGGTAATCACTTGAAGGTAGGAAAACCCAAATATATTACTGGAGAATTTCCTCCAGTTTTACTACTCTTCCCTCATAGCGGGATTTGGTGCAGGCATCAGCTGTGGCAATGGCAGCTCTTGCAGCCTCTCCAGTGAGAAGCGGCTTAAATTCTTCGTCCGGTTCCATGCCGTGCATAATGTCATTTAAATACTTCATCTCCTTTACCATGATGCCGTGCAGCCACATGGGTGGGATTTTGTCAGGATTGCCGTACTGGATGGCCCCGTCCATCTCTGTACTGTGATAAATCCGGGTACGGTCATCGTCCTCTTCCGGGGATTCATGGAGCAGGAAATGCTCTTCTTTGCCATCCACTTTAAGTGTTCCGCCGGCATCCAGCATATTCAGCTTGATGGCACCTTTGGTTCCCTGAATCAACAGATAATGCTCCGGCCAGTGAAAAGCGGAGCCCCACTCCAGTACGGCATATCTGTGGTCAGAAAATTTCAGATTGATAAAGATCATATCATCCTCATCTCCAAAACCTTCCCCGCTGTGTGCCACGTTGTCTGCATTCATGAAGGCTGACTCAGGCATCTCACCCATTATAAACTGTACGCAATCCAGCTCATGAATGTGATGGTAAAGATGACCGCCGGATTTCTCGCGGATTTTCTTCCAGGATACAAAAGGTTGTACGTCTTCCCAGCCATTTCTGGCAGAATGGCAATAGAGTACTTTGCCGATAACTCCCTCCTGAATCAGTTTTTTGGCATGGTGTACACCGTTGAAGAAATTCATTACATGTCCTGCCATAAAGGTTACATGATTTTTCTCACAGGCGCTGACCATCTCATCACAATCCTGGTAGCTTAAGGCGATGGGCTTTTCGCAGAATACATGTTTTCCATGCTCTGCCGCTTTCATGACCGGTTCCTTGTGCAGATAGTTTGGCGTTGCCACAATCACACAGTCCACATCATTCCTTTCCACCAGTTCATCTAAAGAGGAAGCCGCTTCACAGCCAAGCTCTTTTGCAACCTTCTCGCCGTTATCGGGATCGTAAACAACCACAACGTCAGCATCTTCGTTTTTTCTCATAATTCTCGCCAATTCGGCGCCAAAATAACCTACTCCAACTACTGCATATCTCATAATCTGAGACCTCCTTTTTTCATCTACATATGTAATTAAAAACTATTTCACTGCACCTTCGGTCATACCGCCTGCAATCTTATTCTGAATGAACATGAAAAAGACTACGGAAGGAATCACGACCATGGTAGATGCAGCCATCATATCGCCCCAGTCAAGAATTTCTGCTCCCTGGAGGGATCGCAGCGCCACAGATACAGTCATCATGTCAGAGCTGTTGATCAGAATCAGAGAGTACAAAAATTCATTCCATGCATTGATAAAAGTATAGATGGCAGTAGCGACAATTCCGGGAAGTACCAGGGGAATCACCACTTTTACAAAAACCTGAAATTTATTAGCGCCATCTACTCTCGCTGCTTCCTCAATCCCAATGGGAACCGTCTTGAAAAACCCCACCAGCATCCATACAGCATAGGGAACACTGAATGATAGATAGGTGATTACCAGACCAAGCCTTGTATTGGTCAGACCTGCTCTTGCCATTGCCAGTGAATAAGGGATTGCCAGTAAAATCGGCGGGAACAGATAAGTCGCCACCAACGCTTTAGACATGATGTTTCCCAGCTTTGGAAAGAATCTTACGATTCCATAAGCTGCCATACACGATACAATGATGGCAATAAATGTTGTGGACAGGGCGATAATCAAACTGTTGCTGATATTTTTTGTAAATCCCAGATCCTGAATCACATGAATGAAATTCCCCATGGTAAAATGTTTCGGCAAAAATCTGGTGGGGTTGGATGTCAGCTCTCCGGCAGATTTTACCGAAGACAACAGTACCCATACCAACGGGAAAAAGGCGATTACCGATAAAATAATCAGGTAAATATGGCAGAGTCCGCTGCCCAGGCGTTCTTTCTTTTTTCGCATCATTTATCCTCCTTTTCCCATTTTGCAAGAATTGTGAAGTAAACTACACAAATCAAAAGCAGGAACAATAACAGAAGCATAGTCACAGCCGAGGATTTACCAAGCATCTTTGTGCCCCAGCCCATGTTGTAAGCATAAATCGGCACAGTGGTGGTCAAATCGGCAGGGCCGCCTCCGGTGATCAGGTAAATAATGTCAAAGTTATTGAAAATCCAGATGGTACGAAGCACAATCAGAAGCCCTACCACTACCTTAATGTGAGGCATGGTAATATGGTAAAATTGCTGAAAATGGCTGGCTCCGTCAATTTGCGCCGCCTCGTACTGATCCTGTGGGATGGTCTGAAGGGCTGACAGCACGTTGACCATGATCATAGGTGCTCCAAACCAGATGTTAATAAAAATCAAAGTGATAAATACCATACTGTTATCACTTAAAAATTGCGGAAGTGTGCCGCAGATTCCAAGCTGCACCAACAAATTAGGCAAAAATCCGGATACTCCATTTAAAATCCATTTCCAGGACAGCGCAATGACAATGGTTGGAAATGCCCAGGGAATGATCATTAAGGTTCGGTATACGCCCTTCCCATGTTTCACTCGATTGATGGCCAGTGCGGAGGTAAATCCTATGAGAATCTGACCAGTCAGAGAGCATACCGTCCATATAATGGAAGTAAAAAACGCCTGGAAAAATTCAGGATCTGTCAATACTGCCTGATAATTGGCAAGGCCAATAAAATCATACGCCGGTTTGATCAGATGTTTCGTAGTCATACTGTAATATAAGCTTGAAAAAATCGGATAAATCAGCAATACACCGACGATTACCAATGCAGGAAGTACAAAAATCCATCGTACATAGTCAAATTGTTTTCTTTTATTTTTCATCAGTTTCCTGCCTCCCATTCTTATTTTGAGTTACCAAGCATGCATGAAAAGACCCGGTGGATCTTTTCTAAGTCAGGAGTATCACTGAATGATGCGAAAAAGCTCATTCAACTCATCTTCTGCTGCCTGCGCAGCCGTTTCCACATCTTCACCGTTGGTAAGGATGTTCTGGAACATTCGCTCAATGACTCCCTGAGAGTTTAAAAGTCCTGCCTGAATACTTGGACCATGCTCAAAACCAATGGAAGTTCCCATGTCCACTGCTTTCGCAATAATCTGTTCTGCGTCGATGAATTTCTGGACAGTCTCGTTTGATCGGTAGGCTTCTGTTTCCGAGATTCCTTTGATGGCAGGCAGCATTCCCACCGGTGTGGCCGCCAGGAATTTGATATAGGTATCTTCTTCGTATAGTTTTTCGATGAATGCTTTACAGATTTCCGGATGTTTAGAATTTTGCCATACAACCAGAGGCGTGTTTGAGGTCTCCGCACTGTAGTCAGGATCATCTTTGTTGATCTTAGGAAGAGGAGCGCAGCCAATCTGGTCCACCATATCCGGAGAGTTTGCTGCTACGCCGGAAATCTGAAAGCCGGAGTTAAAATCAAAGGCAGTCTTTCCCTGATAGTACAAAGTAGCCTGATCCAAAACTGCATAGTTGACAGAGTCTTTTGGAGAACAGTTTTTGTAAATATCCACCCAGAAACGAATACCATCCAGGGCAAGATCGCTGGTAATATTTGCCTGCAAATCGTCGGTGAGAAGACTTCCCCCACCACTTCTTACGTAGTAGTTTAAGAATCGGGTTGCCATCTGGTCACTGGAACCGCAGGGGAAGGAACAGCCATAGATTCCGTCTTTTGTGAGAGCCTTGGCAGCCTCAGCAAATTGGTCCCAGGTAGCTGGAACCTCCAGTCCTGCGTCTTTTAACAAATCCTTTCGGTACCACATCACCTGTGCATGGGAATACAGAGGCATAGAGTAGCATACTCCGTCTTTCTCGCCCTCAGACAATGCTGACTCAGAAAATTTATCTCTGCCAATCTGATCAATCAAATCATCCATCGGAACGATAGCTTCTGCATCCATCATCTCCACCACATAAGCCGGCAAGGCGGTACTCATATCCGGCACATTTCCGGAGGCAAGACCGGTGGTCCATTTTGTATAGAAATCCGGCCATGAGAATGTCTCAATACTGATGTTTACATTGGGATTTCCCTCCATAAACTCATCAGCGGCTTCCTGAATGACCTCCAGGCGGGCTCCTTGTGTGAAGGAATGCCAGAACGTGATGTCACCTTCCAGTTCACCGTCTGCGGCTGCCGTGGTATCTGTCTTTGAGTCTCCACCGCAGGCAGTGAGGATACTGCCAGCCAGCATAATGCCTGTCAGTATCAATACTAGTTTTCTTTTCATATACCTTATTACTCCTTTCATTATAGTCGCAGCACGCTGCGATATGAATCTGTTGTCTGAGTCGTGCCGGCCGGCGTCGTTATGTTTGTTCAAATCGCTTGTGTTGAACATATTATACGAATTATTTTTGTGCGATTCTACGGCTTGGGCACCTATTCGTAGCACAATGCACTTATATTTCAATTCTTATGAGATGACAAAAGGAATGTAGAAAGAGTCCACTGAACCTTTTTATGCGTATTTGGCAACAAAAAAGATACCTGTATATCATCATACAAGTATCTTTTTTGGAGGTTGCGACAGCTGGTGTACGGACTCGCTTATCAACTATGACATTAGTCTCTTGCCGCCTTACGGTATTGGTTTGGGGTATAGCCAAAAGCTGCTTTGAATTCCCGGATAAAATAGTTGGGATCCTCATAGCCCACACTGTAGGCAATATCGCTGACATTATCGCTGTTCATCAACAATTTCCTTGCAGCAGTAGTCAAACGCAGCTCTTTGATGTAACTCATGGGGGATTTTCCCAATTGCTCTTTGAACAGATGACTGAATCGCTGCTTACTCAGTCCTGCCATTTCTGCCATACTGGTTGGGGTATATTTTTCGGTGGGATGCAGAATAATGTAGTCGAGTACTACTTGAATTCGGTTATCGATTCGTGTATCAGATTTTTTGATTTTTTGGCGGATTTTATCCAGTGTATATTCTTCGTCTCTTTTGGGGGGCTCCAGGGCTGCATCAGGGGACTGTCCCACATGCGCAATCAGCTTGCCAATTAACACTTCCAGATATCCACGCACCAGAAACATCTTTGCCGGGCTCTCACTTTTAACCCATTGATAAATCAGATGAAAATACCGCTCCTCCCCCTGGCTTTCCATGATTCTGGGCAGTCCATAGTAATCTGATAAGAAATCGCCGCCTTCAAAAAATACAGAGGTAGTAAAGCGAATACTTATGAAGGAGAAATTGTCCGACAGGGCATGGCAGGACATTTGGCAGCTTCTGGGCACGTAGGCAATCTGATTCTTACATACTTTTACCTCTTCTCCATCAATAAAGAAAATTCCTTCTCCGGAAACAATATAGCGAAGCATGTTATAGGGAACCACACTGTCCGGATAGAACCAGGTCTTGCCGAAGGAATAAGTATCAATATACAAAAAGTTAAATCGGATATTGTCGATTCCGTGATTCATTTTCGTACCTCATTTCTCGTACGTCCTTGGTTACCATATTATAATCATTACATATCTTTCAGAAAATCACAATACGATTTCAGATTTTCAAGTGTGTAGTGCTATAAACAGTGTTTTTTTCCCTATAATTCTCCCTCAGTATTTTTTATAATGACGTCAATTATACTATTTCTATTCATTTATTCAGGAGGATACCATGATCTTTGATACACTTAAAAACAAAGCCAATTACAAACAGAGTCCTTTACTCTACCAGGCACTTTGTTATCTGGATGCATTAAAACAAGGCTCTCTGCCGCTTCCTGGTACGGTTCTGGTTCAGGAGAAGCTGTTTGCCAATCCCATCACTCTGATTTCTAAGCCAGAAGAAGACTTGCTATTTGAAGCTCACCGAAATTACATTGATATCCATTATATGGTGAAAGGAATTGAGGGAATTGCCACAGCTGATCTCTCTGCTTTGAATGTGGTGATACCTTATGACGAGGAGAAAGATATTGAATTTCTTACAGGTGAAGAGGATGGCCGATATTATCTGAAACCCGGGCAGTTTATGATCTGCTACCCAACCGATGCCCATAAAGTAGCCATCATGAAAGACCTTCCAGATAAGATTCAAAAAATCGTACTTAAAATAGCAACAGATAAATAGACCATATTTCCGCAGAGGAAGTTGACATCCCAAAGAATTTGTGCTATGATTCCTAAATGATAAACGGACTTTAAAAGCCATATGGTTTTCCTGTTTCAGAATTCAAACAGGGCCTATGGCTTTTTTATGTTGTCTGGCATGTTTGAAAAGGTCTGATGGACTTTTTCCAGGTTTATATGAAATAGAATTCTCTAATTTATCACAGTAATTTTTGGGGGAGGTATTTGCAATGAGTCAAACAAATGATTTTATGAGGACAAGATCCATCTTTTCTCTGCTTTTATCTATGTCCATTCCTATGATGTTTTCTATGCTGATTCAGGCATTGTATAACATCGTGGACAGTATTTACGTTTCCCGGCTGGGTACAGAAGCGCTGACTGCGGTTTCTCTGGCATTTCCGCTGCAAAATACTATTTTGGCGGTATCCGTAGGAACTGGTGTGGGAATCAGTTCTGCCATTTCCATCTGTCTGGGAGCAAAGCAACAGGAAAGAGCCAACCGCACAGCCACCATTGGCATTGGCCTTTCTTTGTTTCACTGCATACTTTTTATCATCGCAGGAATTGTAATCACTGAACCATTTTTAAGGATGTTTACCGATGATCCCACTGTTTTGGGTAACAGCATCCGCTATAGCCGAATCGTATTATGCTTATCCTGCGGTTATCTGATGCAGGTTACTTTTGAAAAGATTTTTCAGGGAATTGGCGAGATGAAGGTTACCATGGTAATTCTGGCTGCCGGTTGTATCATCAACATTATTTTAGACCCTATTTTAATTTTCGGAATGTTAGGATTGCCTGCAATGGGTGTTACCGGAGCTGCCATTGCCTCCATTATCGGCCAGGTTGCCGGAGCTGTTTTATACATAATTGTATACCTTCACCGTCCCTTTGCAGTTCAGGTTCATCCCTGCTATATGAAATTTGATACAGCCATTATCCGCCAGATTTATTCCGTGGGTATCCCCTCTTCTATTATGATGGTACTGCCTTCTGTATTGATCAGTATTTCTAATCATATTCTGTCAGGATTTTCCGGTGTGTATGTGGCAGTTCTGGGTGTTTATTATAAGCTTCAAACTTTTATTTACATGCCGGTAAATGGAATTGTTCAGGGAATCCGTCCTATTATCGGATTTAACTTTGGGGCGGGGGAAACCAAGCGTGTGAAAACCACGATACGCTACAGCTTACTCCTGACGATGGGAATTATGGCTCTGGGAACGCTTCTGGCGCAGGTATTCCCTGCACAGCTTTTGGCGTTGTTTGACGCCAAGGGAGAGCTTCTTACCTATGGAATCTGTGCTCTTCGCATTATCGGTCTGGGATTTCTCATTTCCGCTGTCAGCCTGATCTATTCCGGTACTTTTGAGGCGCTTGGCAGGGGAAAACACTCTCTGATCATATCTTTGCTGCGTCAGATTTTAATCACAGTTCCTGCCAGCTTTCTACTCTCCAGCGTTATTGGTGCAGAGGGCGTTTTCTACGCATTTCCTCTGGGGGAAATTGTGGCAGCGGTCTGCGCCCTCTTTTTGTTAAAGAAATATGCAAACGGTACTTATTCTCCTTTTTAAATATTATGCATTTTGTAGTCTGGGTTACAGAATCTTCTTTAAAAAAGGCTTATCCTGAAAGTACAAAATTTCTGTGGACATCATCAATCAGAGATTCAAAAATACGAGACAGGAGGAGATTCATATGAACACCAACAAACACGTTGACTGGGAACAAGTACGCCGGGAAGAATGGCCTATTCTGGATACTATGACTTTTCTGGATGCTGCCTGTGTCAGCTTCGCACCACAACGAATCGTTAATGCTATCAAGGATTTTGCGGATTTTTCAGCCAGACAGGATGAGGAAAATTCCAGTGCTCATCACATTGCCATGGATTCCAAACGGGATAAGGCATACCGGGAAGCTCAAAAGCTTCTCAATGCTGATTCGGAAGAAATTGCCCTTGTGGAGAGCACTTCTCATGGACTCAATATTGCTGCCAATGCGGTTCCTTTGGAGGATGGAGATAACATTATCACCACCAATTTGGAATTTATTCAGGTAGCTCTGCCATGGTGTGCCATCCGTAATGAGAAAAACATTGAAATCCGAGTGGCAAAGACAAAGGATCATCGCTTTTATGCCAGAGACTTCGAGGCTCTTTGTGATGAGCATACAAAATTAATCGTTCTTTCCTCTGTGGAATGGTGCAATGGTTGGAAAATGGATTTGAAGGAAATCGGTGAAATGTGTAAATCCCGCGGAATTTTCCTGGTGGTAGATGCTGTTCAGCAGCTTGGCGTCTCCAAAATGGACACAAAGGAATTTCACGTGGACATTTTAACCGCTGGAGGCCACAAATGGCTGAACTCTCCTTATGGAACCGGTGTACTTTACATCAACAAAGAGTCGATGCCTAAATTACGGCCCGTCTACTATGGATATTTAAATACAAAGGTTCCCGAAGGAGGCTGGGGCGCTTACTGGGAAAATCCGGCAGCACCGTCTGTCAATAACTGGGAGTACGAGATGACTGCACGAAAGTTTGAGATCGGCGGAACATCCAACTATCCCGGTGCCATTGCATTGGGAGAATCCCTGGCTCTGGTAAACGAATTGGGAGTGAATAATATTGAATCTCATATCTATGATCTGAGTACTTACTGTATGGATCAGATTGAAGCCATCGGAGGAACACTCATCACTCACCGTGACCCAGATCACCGGTCCGGTATAGTGATTGCTCGTCTCTATGAGGATTTAGAGACAGACCGAAGCATTTTAAAGGAGCTTCATGTCAGAAGCATCTTCATTGCCCAGCGTTTTACCGATTATGTGGGAGGTTTCCGTGTTTCCTGTCAATATTTCAACAACAAGGAAGATATTGACCGTATGATTTCTACCATGAAAAAATTGATTGAACAGGTTGGCCATAAGCCGGATTATAAACGTCCATGGTAGAAAAAAATTTCAAGACTGCAACGTCCATAGGAGTTTTGATGTATGGGGGAACTGGGGAACGTATTCCCGGAGACCCCGGTTGCCCTGGAACCTTTCCCTTCCCCGTTTTATATGAGACGGTAGAAGGAAGTTACCGTGACCTCATTCAGGGTTCCAGGACGGCCTGCCATCGTCTCTGCCAGGCGGCTAAATCCCTGGCAGAGCAGGGCGCCTCTGCCATCATCGGAGATTGCGGATTGATGGCCCTTTATCAGAGAGAACTTGTGGATGCCACTCACCTTCCCACGGTATCTTCAAGTCTCATGCTGATACCTCTGATACGCAATCTGATAGCACCAAATTCTCAGGTGGGGATTCTCACAGGTCACTCAGAACTTTTGAAATCTTATCATCTGCGCGGGGCAGGAATTGAGGATTTTCAGAGAATTGCAATCTGGGGGATGGAGAAAGAGTCTCATTTTCGCCAATCGGTATTGGAGGGGAACATTCCCCAAAATGCTGATCTGATGAGGCAGGATGTGCTTCATGCCTTAGAAAGCCTGAAAAAATCTTACCCTCGAATCGGTGCTGTTTTATTGGAATGCAGTAACCTTTCTTCTTATGGCGGTGATATTGCTCAAATATATTCCGTACCCGTATTTGACATCAATACTGCCATTGATCTACTATACCATTCGGTATGTAAAGACACTTTTTTATAAATGTGATCCTCCAATCACTCATGCATTTCGATAAGATCCATGAAAAGGGCTCTGGCAATATTTCTCTTACCAGAGCTCTTTCCTATATTCTTTCCCAAAGCAGCATATTGTTATCAAATCGGGCACTGATTTTTCCGGTATCTTTCAACCACGCAAGATAAGAACGTATCGTACTGCCCACAAGTACATACTGTTCAAAATTCATTTTTAATTGATATAATGAAAATAATCTTTGTAAAAGCACCTCAAAACAAAGGGGCTCTCTGCAAAACTCTGTAATCTGTTCAGCAATTTGGCAAACTTTATCAATGTTGTACTGCGCCAGCGGCGCGATATCTTCGGTAGCTGCCGCATGAGCCGGAACAAACATTTTAGCATCCAGCGTTTTCACCATTTCAAGTGTTTTTAGATAAGAGTCCACGTCATAGATAAAGCCAATCTGGTATTTCTCCAGAGTTTCCTTGCTGGATAGACAATCGGCAAGATAGACTACATCATCTGGAGTCCGAAATCCTGCCATATCGAAAAAATGTCCAGGCAGATGAATTAGTTGAAACCCTTCCGGCAAAGAATCCTGTGTCAGGTATTCGGCGTTACTTTCCTGAGCCATGAGAAACTTGTGACGTAAATCTTTGCAGGGATATCCACCATACAAAAATGCAGGCTCCAAAACAGGATGTCTTGTAAAATCGCAGTCAATACCTGGTGCATAGATTTTGCATCCGGTCTGCCCCTGTAAATATTTGTTTCCGCCAATGTGGTCTGCATTGGAGTGAGTATTGTAGATGGCTGTCAGCTGCCAGCCGTTTTCGTCTAAGATCCGGCGAACTTTGCGCCCTGCATCCTTATCATTGCCGCTGTCAATTAAACAGACGTCGCTGTCATTTAACTTCACAAGCCCGATTTTTGCAGGACATTGAATATAATAGCTTCTGTCCGAAATTTGTATCAATTCATACATGATTGCATCCTCCGTTAGTGATTTGGATAAAAAATAGTGTTGTAGATGGTACACTTTTCATCAAAGGGGTTATGATATCCATGAGGAATGTCAGCCCGAAAACGAATTGCCTGTTTTTCACCTACAACGATTTCCTTTTCATTCAAAACAAGCTGCAATTTCCCTGTAAGAACAAAAACGTACTCTTCCACCCCATCATTATGTTTGTCCGATTTATGACGGCAGCCTTCGTCAAATTCAATGTAAAAAATTTCCACATTTCGAATAGGGTCATAGGAAAATAACGTATAAGCTCTCATTCTGCCATTGTCCTCAAAGATAATTTCCTTTTCTCCAATATCAATTACTGAATATTCGGTTTGCTGCTGTTCTAAAAATGAGGAAAGAGGAACTTTTAATCCTGTTGCAATCTTCCACAGCGTTGTAATCGTAGGTATGGACTGTCCCCGCTCAATTTGTCCCAACATGGGTTTGCTGACTTGTGTAAGCTTTGCTGCTTCGTCCAGACTGAGCTTCCTGTTTGTTCGTATTTCCTTTAGCCTTTCTCCAATGGTTGAAACTGGTGAAGTCATGAATACCCCCTGTAGATGTTATAGCATATTTTTATTATAATATAACATTTACAG